>CALXRZ010000001.1 GCA_944391015.1 uncultured Clostridia bacterium
ATTTGCGGAACAGTTATTATTATAAACTTTTTCTTTTTCCTTGTCAATACATTTTGCAAATTTTTTTATTTTATTTTTTCCAATTTTATCTTGCAATAATTGTTTTTTTGTGCTAATATATAAAAGTAAATTTCAGAGGGGTATAGTGTCAATGGTTAGCACGATGGTCTCCAAAACCACAAGTCTGAGTTCGAGTCTTAGTACCCCTGCCAAACCATTGATGTACAATTTTTAGTAATTGTACATTTTTTGTTAGGAAGTTTTAAATTTTTTATATTTATAATAGATATGGATAAAAGGATGTGCCTATGGAAAGAACTAGTAATGAAAATAAAAATGGATTTATAAAAAAAATATTGTCTAATAAGTTTATTGCTAAATTTCTTACTAAAGAAGTAATTTTATATGTTGTTTTTGGTGTACTTACCACAATTATAAATATTGGCTCATTTTTTATAATGACAACATTTTTTAATATAAATGAAAATACTGCAAATAATACAGCTATTATTTTAGCCGTTTTGTTTGCATACATTACTAATAAAGATTTAGTATTTCACTCTGAAGCACAAGGCTTTGGTGAAAAGTTTATAGAATTTTGTAAGTTTATATTAGGTAGATTACTTACAATGTTTATAGAATCTTTTGGCGGTTCTTTAATGTTTATGTACCTTCCTATTCCTTCAATAGTTAGTAAATGTTTAATTACTGTAATTGTTATTATTTTAAATTTCTTTATAAGTAAGTTTTTTGCGTTTAAATCTTCTAATAAAGATCTTAAAATAGATTAATAAAATTTTCGGGGGCTATTAGATTAAAAAAAGGAGTTTGTATTATGTCTAATAGCTTTTTTATTTCTTTTAGAAATTTAATAATTTTTATTATTTTGTTATGTGTGTTTATTTCTGTGTTTTTTATCCCTATGTTTCCTGATGAATTTGCTTCATATTCTAGTTCAGAATCTATTATTTTAGATATAAGTGCATCTGGATATGCTTGGCCTATTCCAGGGTATAACAGTATAACTTCATATTTTGGTTACAGAAATTCTCCAACTGCTCGGAGCTTCATCATATCACTCTGGCTTAGATATTGGCGCTCCAGAAGGTACTAAGCTTATTGCTACTACATCTGGCAAAATTACTTTTGCTAGCTTTTTAGGTGGTGGTGGCTATACTATAACTTTGACTTCTGGAAATGTAAAGTTTACATATTGCCACGTTTCTCCAAATTATATTGTTAAAGTTGGTGATTTTGTAACACAAGGGCAAGTTATTGGTTATGTTGGGCCTAAAAATGTTTATGGAGTTAAAGGAAATCAATATTTTGATGAAAATGGCAACCCTACAAATGGTGCTACTACAGGTCCTCATTTGCACTTTGGTGTTAGAGTAGATGGAGAATACATAGACCCTTTAAGCTTATTTAAGTAAAGTATGCAATAAAAAAAGCCCTATACAGAGCTTCTTATTACTACATATCTTCATCTTCATTTTTATCGTCTTTGTCATCATCGTTACTCTTGCTTGTATATTCTTGTTCATCTTCTGCTACTTCGCCATAGCAATGTGAACAATTTCCATCACAAGCACTTTCTTCTTGATTCCAATCTAGTTCGATAATGTTATTGCATTTAGGACATTTTATTTCATCTTTTTCTTCATCTGCTATATCAGTTGTAAATTCATAATTACAATATGGACAAACAATTTCAAATTCATATGAGTCGTCATCTTCATAGATGTCGCCTTCAATTTCGTCTACCATAGATTGAACACTATCTATTTTAGAGTTTATTTCTTCTTGCTTTTCTTCTATTTCTTTTATTCTAGCATCTGTTAAAACTGTAAGTCTGTCTATTATATCCATAAAAATAGTAGTTAGCTCTATAAACTTTTCCTTAGTATAGATTAAATCTTCTGGGTCTTTTATGTTGTTTTCCAAATCTTCTAATATTTTTTTATATTTACCTTTTATATCAGACATATTTTTAGCTTCCTTCCTATACTCTTTCCATATATTCGCCAGTTCTTGTATCTATTCTTATAACATCTCCGATGTTTACGAATAGTGGTACTGTAAGTTTGTATCCATTTTCTAGTGTTGCAGGTTTTCCTGATGTTGTAGTTGTGTTTCCAGCAAACCCTGGCTCTGTATATGTAACTTCTAATTCTACGAACATTGGTGGCTCAACTGAAAATACATTTCCTTTAAATGATAGTATTTTTACATTCATATTTTCTTTTAAGAATTTTAAGCCATCTCCAATTTGTTCTGCATTAAGTGGTATTTGCTCGTATGTATCATTATCCATAAAATAATATAAACCACCATCGTTGTATAAATATTGCATATCCCTCTTCTCTATTTCTGCACCTGGGAATTTTTCTGATGGGTTAAATGTTTTTTCTAAAACTGCTCCTGTTATAACATTTTTTAATTTTGTTCTAACAAATGCTGCTCCTTTTCCTGGTTTTACGTGTTGAAATTCAACTACTTTAAATACGTTTCCATCCATTTCAAATGTTGTTCCGTTTCTAAAATCTCCTGCCATATATACTTCTGCCATATATATTACCCCTTTCAAATTAACATAATTTTAACATTCAATATTTTATCACATACTTGTAGTAAAATCAAGTATTTTCTATACTATTTATCTACTACTATATAATTTTTGTCCGATTTTGTTAAATTTATACATCCAGATTTTGTAATTAACACTGTATCTTCTATTCTTACTCCAAATGCGCCCGGTATATATATTCCTGGTTCATTTGTTACTACCATATTTGCTTTAAATGTGTTATCATTTTTGCCATTTATGAATGGCATTTCGTGAATATCTAGTCCTACTCCGTGCCCTAAGCTATGCATTAGGTCATATCCATTTAATTTAAAGTCATTTTCTACCATTTTTGATGCCATTCTAATGCTAGCACCTTCTTTATATTCTTTTAATGTTTGTAATTCATTTTTTAGTACTAGGTCATAAACTTTTTGGGCTTGAACTGGTACATATCCTGCAAATATTGTCCTTGTCATATCTGAGCAGTATCCTTTGTATTTGCATCCCATATCTATTGTAATTGCGTCACCTGCTTCTATTTTTTTGTCTGTAGGCACTGCGTGTGGTTTAGACGAATTCTTTCCTGATGCTACAATTGTGTCAAAAGCCAATCCATCTGCTCCATTTTCTCTGAAAAATTTTTCAATTTCATAAGAAATTTCTTTTTCTGTCATTCCTATTTTTATATAGTCACAAAGATGGCTAAAGCATCCATCTGTAATGTAGCAAGCTTTTTCTATCAATCCTATTTCTTCATCATCTTTAATCATACGCTGTTTTTCTATTATATTTTCAGTTTCTTCAAAATTATTTATTTTATACCTTTCAATGTATTTTTTGTATGTGGCATAAGTTACATAATTTTCTTCAAATCCTACATTTTCACAAAACAAGAAAAAGTTTTCATAGTCATCTCTTGTAATGCAAGATATATCGTTAACAATTATTTCATCGTTAATTGTTAGCGTAGATTTTACTTCTTCTAAATACCTTGCATCTGTTAAGAAAAAATTTTCCTTTCTTGTTATTAAAAGCACTCCTTCGGCAGTTAAGCCTGTGAGATATCGTATATTTACTGGATTTGATATTATTATTCCTTGCATATTTTCCATATTTATTTTATCTCTTAACCATTTGATTTTAGGATTCATATATAACTTCCCCCTTTTATTACAGATAATGCTTCATTTTATTTTGATGTATATTGCTACATTTATATTATCTTCAATCTTTAGTTAATATGTACCTAATGAAAATATTTTTAACAAAACTAATAATAAGTCGGATGTGCTTAAATACATTGGTATCATACTTGCAACCACTATAAATGGTCCAAAAGGAATATATTCGTTCATTTTCTTTTTTCTTGAAATAAGTATTATAATACTTACTATTGCTGCAAATAAAAATGCCATAACAGAAATAAGTATCATATTAAGCCAGCCAAAGAAAAGACCAAGTGCTCCCATAAGTTTTACATCACCAAAGCCCATTGCTTCTTTTCCTGCAATAATTCCTCCAATAAGTGTTATAAGTAAGAATATTCCTCCACCAACTAGCATTCCTAGTATATTGTTTACAAATATGTTTATTCCTAAATTTATATTTAAAAGTGTTTCTGCAAATGTAAAAATAAGTCCAATCTCAAATATTGTAAGTGTTAGTCTGTTTGGTATGATTTGTAATTTATAATCTATCATAAATGCTATTATAAGCATTGGTATTAAAAGCATAAATTTTATTGAATTTATATTTAGTCCATTAAAATATAGTAATGCAATATATGCTATTACTACAATTACCATTAGTAAATACTTTGGTTTTGCATTTTTTAAATATTCTTTATAAAAATCTCTTGAAAATACTTTTTTGTATTCTGGTAATCTTACGTTACACCAATCTATAAATTGCCCTACAAATAATCCAATTATTCCTGCTACTACGTAAGTTAATATATGCAAATCATTAATATACATTTTTTCCTCCTAGTTTATTGAGAATAGTATCGCGTTTTTTATTCCCTATTTCTTTTTGTTAGTTTATTTCAAATTTTTTCTTTTTTTATTTTTCTCATATCTTTTTATAATAAATTTTTCGATAGGTCTTTTTATTTTAGTTATTAAATAATCTTTTTCTTCTATTGGTTTTACTAATATAGAAAACATATTACACCTATTTGCGCCAATTATATCTGTAAAAATCTGGTCTCCTACTACTGCAATGTTTTCCTCTTTTAATTTTAATATATCTCTTGCGCGCAAAAAACCAGCCTTTAATGGCTTTTTTCCAAAGAAAATGTATGGAACTTCTATCATTTTTGCAACATTTTCTACTTTTTTTATTTTATTACTATTAGAAAGAATACATATTTTTATTCCGGCATTTTTTACTTCTTGAGCCCATTCTAAAATGCCATTAGGCATTACTCTATCTAGGCTAATTAGTGTATTGTCAACATCTAATATTAGTCCTTTTATATTATTTTTTTGTAAGAAATTTATGTTTATATCTTTTACGCTATCAAGATATTCCTTTGGGTATAACAACATATTTTCAATATTACTCCTTCTATTTGTTCAAGCATAATATATCAATATGTGCAGTGTTTGTCAAGTGTCTATTTTTTGGACAGGTCTCTATTATTTTATCTTTATAATTTATTATAAGACCTGTCCCCAAACCTGCCCAAACCTGACATTTTCTTATACTTCTCGATTTAGATTGCCATAAGTATATTGCTTGCCTTCTAGTTTTGCACCTGTTAAACTTGCTTTAGCTATATTGTTTATTTCGTCTATACTTTCATCTAGTAAGTCTATTCTAACAGAATTTATTCCTGCATCTATATGTGTAAGGCACGTTGTTTTACTGTTGAAAATAGTAGTTACAGTTTGTACATTGTCTGGCAAAATTCTAAATTTAAAGCCTAGTCTATCTATTAAATAGTATTTGTTATCTGTTCTGCATCTCATTAAGCAATCTGGATAACATTTATTTGATACTCCTAATAAGCAATAATTCATTTTCATTACTGGAGTGTTTCCATATACAATAAGTTCTAGTGGAATATGTTCCCTTTCTATATTATTTATATTGGTTATATCTTCTAAATTAAGTTCTGGCGAAAGTGTTATTTTGCTTATTCCTAAATTTCTAAATATGTTTATACTTGTAATATTAAAACAGTTTAGTGTAAAGTTTCCTATAAATTCATATTTTCTTTTATATTTTTCTAGTAGTACCAAATCTCCTAAGCTTGATATTATAAAACCTGATATGTTGTACTCCTTTATTAAGTCCTCTAATCCGTGTTTTATAACGTTTTTGTAGTTTGCTTTTATAATTGCAGGCATATAGATATATGTTTTAAAGTTAGAAGTAATTTGCTTTAATGCTATAGCGCAATTTTTTCGCATAAAATATCTTAATGGTATGTATACTGCTGATATGTATTTTTTTGATAATTTTGTATAGTCGTATTCTGGATTTATTATATTAAAATACGCAACTACCTGTTTTGTATTTTCATCGTTTTTTTCTGCTTGCACCGAATACTTGCTTAAAAAACTGTTTGTGTATTTGGTATAAATTTGGTCTAGCTTTTCTTCATCTAAATCTGTATTACGCTTTATTCTTGACAGTATTATACTTTCTAACTTAGTTAATGACATTCTACGTATTTCGTTTAGTTCCTTTATACTTGGTATAAATAATCCATCTTCTAAGTCAATATTTATTTCTTTAAATTCAAAAGGTGTGTTAGTAGTTTTTGATATTTGCGAAATAATTCTTTCTTTAGTAATTGCATTTTTTTGCGCTATTTCTGGCACTAATGATGATACTATATTTACATTTATGTTTTTATATAAGCTTTGTCTAGCATTTTGTACATACACATTCATCGTAACTGGTTCGCCTTTTTTTACTTTAATATTTGCCTTAAGTGGAAGTTTTATATTTTCACTTTCGTACGATTCTTCAGCTTCTAATAATTGCTCTTTGCTAGATAATTTATATATTTTATCTCCTATATGGATGTTGCCTTTCATTCTTCCTATTACTACTTTTTCGCCAATTTTGGCCTTTGAAATGTTTGCATTGTTTATCATAAGTTCAGAGACATTGTACTTTGTATTTTCTTTTTCAAAGTTTATTGTATCTCCAACAGAAAGAGGTTGATTTAGCAATAGTTTTATATGCCCTTTTAGTTTGTTGTATCCAGCTACATTTCCTAAATACAAGCCCATATTGTTTGGCTTTTGTTTGAATATAAGTGATTTATTAGCTGAATTTGATAAATGTCCTGTCGAAAACTCTCCCCTATTGAATACTTGCTTTAACTGCAATATGTCCTTTTCATCAATAGTATATTCTTCGTTATTTAATACTTTATCAATGTATTTTCTATAAATTTTAGTAACTATTGCCACATACTCTGGCGATTTCAATCTTCCCTCTATTTTAAAACACTTGACGCCTGCATTTATCAGTTGTGGCAAATATTCTAACGAACACAAATCTCTAGGGCTTATTAAATACCCTTTATCTATAATTTTCTCTGATACTTTATCATTTACGTTTTTTTCCTCTAATAGCTCATAAGGAAGTCTGCAGGGCTGAGCGCATCTTCCACGGTTTCCGTGAACGGCCACCTACCATACTCGAGAAAAAACATTGTCCTGAATATGAAATACAAAGAGCACCGTGTACAAATGTCTCGATTTCTATATTTGAATTACTGCAAATGTATTCTATTTCGTGAATCGAAAGCTCCCTAGAAAGTACTGCTCTTTTGTAACCTAACTTTTCTAGTTCTTGCACTCCCTCTAAATTGTGTATGGTCATTTGTGTGCTTGCGTGTATAGGCAAGTCTGGAAATAACTTCATTAAAAATTGGGCTAATCCCACATCTTGCACAATTAGTGCATCTATTCCAAGTTCATATGCTTTTTTTGCTACCATTACTGCTTCTTTAAACTCTGAGTCTTTAATAAGTATATTTAAAGTTAAATGAGTTTTTACATTTCTTAATGCACAATAATTTATTACTTTTTCTAGTTCATCAAAATCAAAGTTTGTTGCTGATGCCCTTGCATTAAACAAATTTGCTCCAAAATATACACTATTTGCTCCATTTTGAACAGCAGCCTTTAAACATTCAAAATCTCCTACTGGTGATAAAAGTTCAACATCTTTTTTCATATATATTTGACTCCTTTTATTTGTACATTTATTGGTCGGTTTAATTATATTATATATGGCTCAAAAAATCAAACGAATAGCTAAAAAATAATCTCCTTTACGTGTGTGACTTGAAAATGTTAATTATTTTAGTAACAAAAAATTTAAAACTTCATATTATATATAAATTACATTGAAAGGGGTTTTGAAATATGCAAGAAGAAAATAGAAATTGTTGCTGTAACAATGGTGGCTTTTTAGGAAATCTTTTTGGTGGATGTGGTTGTGGAGATAATAGTATGTTATTTTTTATACTTATATTCTTAATATTATTCTGCAACTGTGGATGCAACAGGTAATGCAAAAGAGTCGCTTTTGCGACTCTTTTAATGCCTTGCTGTAAGGGCTATAATTAAATCCATATTGTCATCTTTAGCTGCTTTGTTTCGCCTAATTGCACCACATTTTTTGCATCTAAATATTATTACATATCCTTTTTTGCTATCTATTTCTGCTCCTATTGGCTCTAAAATTCCGTGGCACGTTTCGCTTCTGTCTCCAGGGTTTATGTCCACGTGCTTAGAATGTAAGCATTTTGGACAGTGGTTTCTGCACGAATAGCCTAGTGGTTTTACCTTTTCCCCACAATTTTCGCAGACAAATTCTTCGTCGATTTCTGTAAATTTTCTTCCCATTTTTTCTCCTGTCTTTGCTTTTTGCAAACGTATTCTTATTTTGTAACAATTTCACACTGTTCTACACGTTAAATATACTTCCTCCAATAAACTCACGTAATAGTGAATTTTTTGGTATATACTCATCACCTATGTCATCAAAATATTTTAGAAGCTCATATAAACTTTTTGCTTCTGAATATTCTGGATGAGTATTATCTATTGCCTTTAATAGTGGCATAGCATATTTTTTTAAAACTGATATTTCATATATTAGTGATGTATTAAACATACTATCTGCTTGCTCTTGAAATGGGAATATGTTATTTTCTTCGCCTCTATTTACCATATCCCAGTTTTGCAAAGTATGCAATGCTTCATAGCCTCTAAAATTGTAATCTCTAACTAATCTACGAATTAACCTTGTATCAGTTGTAGAAATTCTATTGTAATAGTCTATGTTAAGCACAGTTAGTGCACTAATGTATATTTTGTATTTTTGCTCAAGTGGAATTGCTGAAGTTAGCTTATCATTTAAACAGTGAATTCCTTCTATAACAAGCACTTCATTATTTCTCATTTTTATTTTTTCTCCTGTAAATGATTTTGTGCCTGTCTTAAAATCAAATATTGGAAGTTGTACTTCTTCCCCTCTTAATAACTTTGATAAGTGATCATTAAATAACTTTAAATCTATAGCATCAAGCCTTTCAAAATCGTAGTTTCCGTTTTCGTCCCTAGGAGTGTCCTTTCTTTCAACAAAATAATTATCTACCGAAATTGTAATTGGTTTAATTCCATTTAACTTAAGCTGTATGCCAAGCCTTTGTGCAAATGTGGTCTTTCCAGAAGAAGATGGTCCTGCAATAAGTATAAGCTTTACTCCTTTTTTTCTTACGATTTTGTCTGCTATATCAGATATTTTTTTCTCGTGTAATGCTTCTGCAAGAAGAATAAGCTCTTTTTCTTTTCCTTCCTCTATTTTTTTATTCAATTTATATATTGTATTTATATCTAATACTCTATGAATATCTTCATATTCCTCCAAAGTGTGCAATAGCTTTTTGGTCTCTATATATTTGTCAATTCTATCTGGCATTTTTTTGTCAGGATAACGAAGCAAGAAGCCGTCGTGATATTTTATAACATCAAAAAGCTTAATATAGCCCGTACTTATAGGCATTACTCCATAAAAATAATTATAATAGTTTTCACAAAAATATAATGAAACCTCGTCTTTATATTTATTGTCTAATTGCAATCTCCCCCTTAGAGTCTTTTCTTTTTGATAAAATTTTTCTGCCTCTTCTTTGCTCATTTCAATTTTTTTAATTGGCAAATTACTATCCACAATCTGTTGCATTTCTTTCTTTATGTTGTCTACTAGCTCCGTTGTAACTTTCATATTATCAACACTGCAAAAAATAGAATTTGATAGCTGGCAATTAACTGTTAATAGTGCTTTAGGATAAACTCTATTAAATGCCATACCCATCACATAAAGTATTCCTCTTTGATAAACTCTTCTACCATCTCTTGTTGTAATATCTATTGGTAAAACTGCATTTGTATCTTCTATTTCGCTATCTAAAGATACTATTTCATTTTTGTACTTGCACGCAAGTATGTTTTTGTCTTTATCATCTTTAAAAAACTCTGTCGCTTTCAATAAGATTCCTCCTTTTTATGCCATTTTTTCTTTTATCTTCACTAAGGTGTTTAATGCATCTATTGGTGTTAGTTCGTTTACATCTACTTTATCTAATTCGTGTGCTATTTCTGCTAGTTTGTAGTTGAACATTGTAAGTTGTCCATCTGCTACACCTTTTTCCTGTTTTTCTATTTTTTTATTGTTTAATACATTTTTTCTTTCTATTGATTTTAGTATTTCGTTTGCTCTTTTGGTAACTGTTTGTGGAACTCCTGCAAGTTTTGCTACGTGAACTCCATAACTTTCGTCTGTTCCACCTTTTACTATTTTTCTTAAGAAGATGATGTCTTCTCCTTTTTCTTTTACTGCTATTGAGTAGTTTTTTACTCCCTCTAGCTTGTTCTCTAGGTCTGTTAGTTCGTGGTAGTGTGTTGCAAATAGTGTTTTTGCACCACATTTTTCCTTATCTGATATGTATTCTGCTACTGCCCACGCTATTGATAGTCCGTCATAAGTTGAGGTTCCTCTTCCTATTTCATCAAGTATTACTAGGCTATTTGCTGTTGCTTCTTTAAGTATTTGTGCTACTTCCATCATTTCTACCATAAATGTACTTTGTCCCATACTTAGGTCGTCCGATGCTCCGACTCTAGTAAATATTTTGTCTACTACTCCTATTCTAGCATAAGAAGCTGGTACAAAGCTTCCTATTTGCGCCATTAGCGTTATTAGTGCAACCTGCCTCATATATGTAGATTTTCCTGCCATATTTGGTCCTGTTATAATAGCAAGTCTATTCTCGCTTTCATCCAAATATGTATCATTTTGAACAAAACTTCCACTTGGTAAGATTTTTTCTATTACTGGGTGGCGTCCATCTTTTATGTCTAATACTCCACTTTCATCTACTTCTGGTCTTACATAATTTTGGTCTTCTGCAACAGTTGCAAGTGAACATAAGCAGTCCAATGTAGCTATTATTCCAGCTGATTTTTGAACTCTTTCTATTTGTGCTTCTATTTTATCCCTTACTTCTACAAATACGTTGTATTCTAAGTTTACTACCTTTTCCTCTGCACCTAGAATTTGATTTTCTAAGTTCTTTAGCTCTTCAGTTATATATCTTTCTCCACCTGTTAGAGTTTGTTTTCTTATATATCTATCTGGAACTAACGATATATTAGATTTTGTAACTTCTATGTAGTATCCAAATACTTTGTTGAAGCCTACTTTTAGGCCTTTTATTCCTGTTTTTTCTCTTTCTTCTGCTTCTAGGTTTATAATCCAATTTTTTCCATCTGTTGTTGCAGTTTTTAACTTGTCAATTTCTTCATCATATCCTAGTTTTATAAGCCCACCCTCTTTTACACTAATTGGTGGCTCATCAACTATTGTCTTATCTATTATATCATACACGTCATCTAGTGTGTCAAGCTCCGAATATAATTCCGTAAGTAAGCTAGATTTTGCTTGAGACAGTATTTTCTTTATTTCTGGTAATTGCTTTGCTGAGCTTTTTAATGATATTAAATCTCTTCCATTTGCACTACCATAAGATATTTTTCCTGCCAATCTTTCTATGTCATACACTTTTTTTAGATTGTCCAAAATATCTCCTCTGAGAATAATATTATCTTTTAATTCTGCAACTGCATCCAGTCTTTTATTTATTTTAGATACATCTATAAGTGGGTTATTTAGCCATCTTCTAAGTAATCTTCCTCCCATTGCTGTTGAGGTTTTGTCCAAAACCCAAAGTAGTGTTCCTTTTTTTGCCTTATCTCTCAATTTTTCTGTGATTTCGAGGTTTCTTCTTGCATTTATATCTAATGACATATATTTGGTAACACTATATAATATAATTTTATTTATATGGTCTAAATTATTTTTTTGCGTATCCAACAAATAAGTAAACAAAGCATTTGTGGCTGCTACTGATAACATATATTTTGATAAATCTTCTACTGGCTTTTCTTCGTCGTCTACAATTTTGTATTTAACTGACAAAGCCTCGTAATTGTCTGTAAATTCTTTTTCTTCAAGTCTGGTTATATATACATCAAATCTTTCTTTAATTTTTGCTATTTCTTCGCTACAGTCATACATCATAGGGTTTACTACAAGTTCAGCTGGAGAATACTTAGAAATTTCGTCCAATAGAGCTGAAAAATTATTAGTTTCTTTTATTTCTGTTGTACGTAAGTCTCCTGTTGTAACATCGCAGGCTGTTAAGCCATAGTATATACCATTTTTATATACACTCATTATATAATTGTTTTTCTTGTCTTCTAGTAAATTAGCTTCTATTACAGTTCCTGGCGTTACAACCCTTATTACATCTCTTTTTACCATACCTTTAGCAAGCTTCGGATCTTCTAGTTGCTCACAAATTGCAACCTTATGCCCATTTGCTATAAGTTTTGCTATGTATGAATCTGCTGCGTGATAAGGAATACCACACATTGGAGCTCTTTCTTCTTGTCCACACTCTTTCCCTGTAAGTGTAAGTTCTAGTTCTTTAGAAACATTTATTGCATCATCAAAAAACATTTCATAAAAGTCGCCTAATCTATAAAATAAAATACAGTCTTTGTATTTTTCTTTCATATCCAAATAATGTTGCATCATTGGTGAGTATTCTGCCATATTTATTCCTTCTTTCTATTTTTGCTTATCATCACTTATTTCTTGTTCCTTTTCATACTTTTCAACAAATAGCCTATTACGTCTTAGTGTACTTACACTTACTCCTATTGCATCTGCTTTATCCTTTTCTGTACCTTGAATATTGTTTGCTAGTTCTATATTTTTCTTTGCCCTCTCATACTGCATTTTCCTTTTATCCATACCACTTTCCACTAAAATTGGTCCCTCATCGCTATATTCATCGACCACTGCTTGCATAAGCAAATTTTCAAATTCTGTAAAAGGTTTGCGCTTCATTTTCCTGTATGAATATTCTTTACATATATCATATAGCTTTTCATAACCCTCTTCATTTTTTAGTTTTTCTATTTCTCTTCCTATTGTTCTTGCTGGTATGCCGTATTCCTCTGCTATTTGACTTTGTGACATATTATTTTTTATCATTTCTACTATTAAAGCTTTAAAATTTATATACGAATAATCTGGATGCAATGTTGCTTGATAAGCTATGTATTTACGTGCCAAAACAAGATGCTCTGGTTTGCTTAAAAATTGAAATAGCTTTTCTCTTAAAGTGTCTTCATCTACTTTCATTCTAGTTGCTATAGCTCTAAGGTTGTCTTTTTTGTCACATAAATCTATGCATATACTTTTTAATGTTTCATCTGGTATAGATATAGCTGTGCTATTTGCTTTATTATTTCTTATCGCTTGCTCAAAAGATGCTAATTTTTCTGGGTTCGTTTTAAAATATTCCATACACTTATCTTTCAAGCTTTCTCTATCTATTTGATACTTTTTTCCAGCTTCTCTTAAACTCATACCACTTATTATTTCATCTATAATTTTTTCTATATTTATTGATTCCATTTACATATTCCTTTCTTTAATTTTAACTCTGGGCAATGTACTCTAGTTTTAGATTTAACTGAGCTATGCTACTCTATCCATCAGTTTCATATTCAATAGGTACTTTTTACTTCGTTTCTAATACTTCGCCTTTTAAGTACCACAAATGTTCAGAAACAATTTTAACAGGTACAACTTTTCCTATTAAACTATCATTTCCCTCAAAGATTATAACCTTGTTAGAATCTGTTCTGCCAGTTAAAAAGTTGCTATTTGTTTTACTATATCCCTCTACTAACAAGTTATGTACAGTTCCTATATATGCTTTATTATTTTCCTCGATTTGCTCTTCATATAAAGCTTTTAGCCTATCGAACCTTTTATGCTTAATTTCTTCTGGAATTTGATTTTCCATTTTGTCTGCTGGTGTGCCAACTCTTCTCGAATAAATAAACATAAATATTTGCTCAAATTTAACCTGTTTTACTACATCTAATGTGTCTTCAAAATCCTCTTCCGTCTCTCCTGGAAAGCCCACAATTATATCTGTAGAAAATTTAACATTTGGTATTTTTTCTTGCATCTTTTTTACTAAATTTAAGTATTGCTCCTTTGTATATACTCTATTCATTGCTTTTAAGACTTTTGTACTTCCTGATTGTAATGGTAGATGTATAAACTTTGACACTTTTTCACAATCACGTATTGCTTCTATTACATCATCTGTAAAGTCCTTTGGGTGTGGAGAAACAAATCTTATTTTTTCTATTCCGTCTATATTGTTTACTGCTCGTAGAAGCTTTGCAAATGAATCTATTTTTATGTTATTAACTTCGTTACTTTCTTGCATTGAGGCTTTAGCTTTTTCTCTTTCTACTCTCATATATGAATTAACATTTTGTCCAAGTAGCGTAATTTCTTTGTAACCCATTTGTGCCAAACCTTTTATTTCATTTATTATATCCTCTGGTGCTCTACTTCTTTCTCTTCCTCGTACATAAGGAACTATACAATAAGTACAAAAATTATTGCATCCATTCATTATGGTAACAGATGCGCGTATGTTATCTTCCCTTTTTATTGGAAGACCTTCAATTATTTCTCCGTCTATGTCTATAATATCTGTTATTCTTTTATTTTCCATTATTGCGTTGTATAAATCTTTAGGAAATTTGTGTAAAGTGTGAGTGCCAAATATAACATCATATTTGTAGCTTTTTTTAATTTTATCTACAATATGTTGTTCTTGCATCATACAACCACCTATTGCAATAATTGTGCCTTTTGCCTCTTTTTGCTTTTTTATTTCTCCAAGCTTTCCAAATAGCTTTTCCTCGGCGTTTTCTCTTACACAACAAGTATTGTATATAACTAGGTCTGCATCAGCAATGTTTTCTGTTTTTGTATAGCCCATTTTTTCTGCCATACCACAAATTTTTTCAGAATCGTTTTCATTTAGCTGGCATCCCATTGTAAATACATTATATTTTAAATTTTTTCCCTCATTTATTTTTTTTACTTTTTCTATATATTCTAATTCTTCATTTATGTCTGTTTTAGTCATTTTTGCTCCTATCTTTTAGTATTGTTATTACTACGGTATATTTATACCAGTTTATCAACTATTTTTTAATATTATAAGTTATCTGTTACTCTGTCTTCAATTTATATATTTTACACGAAAAAAGCACTTTTTTCAAGTGCTTTTTATACGGTTTCGTACGGTTTTATTTGCAAAACCTATGCTTACCAATTGTTACAGTCATTGGTCTGGACCAAATCCATTTATTAGTTGCTGTACTTGGATTAAAATAATAAATTGCTCCATTTGTTGGGTCCCATCCGTTCAAAGCATCTTGTGCTGCTTTCTTTGCAGTTTCGTTTGGTGTTAAGTTTATTTGTCCATCAGCTACAACATCAAATGCTCCACTTTGATATATTACACCTGCAATTGTGTTTGGAAAAGAACTACTTTTTACTCTATTTAAAACAACTGCAGCTACTGCTACTTGCCCTGTATACGGCTCTCCTCTTGCCTCTCCATACACCAGTCTACTTAGCAAATTCAAGTCATTAGAGTTAGTTGACGAACTAGAATTATTGCTAGAGCCACTAGAGCTATTACCTGATGAATTGTATATTCCCATTGCCTGCAAAGTTTTAGTTCCCGCAATGCCGTCCACAGTTAATCCGTTCTTTCTTTGAAAATATTTTACTGCTTCTTGCGTTTGGCTTCCATATATTCCATCAACATTTCCTTTATAATATCCCCATCTTTTTAGCTTAGTTTGTATAGTGCGCACCTCTTCTCCTCTTGAACCATATTTTGATAAAGCCAAAAGTTCATTGTTTCTAAAAAAGACATTGTATGATATGAAGATTGTACCCACAAGCAAAATAACTAATATAGCTTTTAAATTTCTTTTAATTTTTATTGCCATTAAAACCTCCTCAAACACTTATGTAAAGTAATTTGCAAAGTAGGCCCGTCCCCATTTGTAAATTGATTTACATAATTCATAAAAACTGGATAAAATAACTTTTAAAATTATTCTATCCAGTTTTGGTTTTATTATACAATTTTTTATTTTGTGTTTTTTTATTTCGTAATTTTTCAAGTACGTTTTTTGGTACACTATTTAGTACATTTTTAGTAATTGATTATTAAAAAATTCCGACTATATTTCCATCTTCATCTATGTCTATTTTTTCTGCTGCTGGGACTCGTGGAAGTCCTGGCATTGTCATTATTTTTCCTGTTATTACTACTATGAATTCAGCTCCTGCTTTTAATATTATGTCTTGAACATTTATTTTAAATGGTTCTAAACATTCTAAGTTTTTTGGATCATCAGATAACGAATATTGGGTTTTTGCTATACATATAGGTAATTTTTCAAAGCCAAGCTCTTCTATTTGCTTTATTTTTTCTTCTGCCTCCGTAGAATAGTTTACTCCAGTTGCACCATATATTTTAGTTGCAATATCATTTATTTTATTTTTTATACTTTCGTCCAAATTGTAGATATAATTTAAGTTACTATCTTTTTGTGTTAATTCTACAATTTTATTTGCTAAGTCTACGGCTCCTTCTCCACCTTTTTCCCAGCTTTCGACTAAGCTTAGGTCTATACCATACTCATTTAGTTTGTTTTTTAAATATTCTATTTCTTTTTCAGTATCATATGTATATTTATTTATGGCTACTATTACATTTAATCCAAATTTGTTTTTTAGGTTGTCTATATGTTTTAATAAGTTTTGTATTCCCTTTTCTAATGCTTCTATGTTTTCGTTTTGTATTTCCTCTTTTTGCATTCCTCCGTGATATTTAAGTGCTTTTATTGTAGCTACACATACCACTGCATCTGGCTTTATTTCTGCTTTTCTGCATTTTATGTCTAAAAACTTTTCTGCTCCTAAATCTGCACCAAACCCTGCTTCTGTAACTACATAATCACCAAGCTTTAATGCTAGTTTTGTTGCTATGATGCTATTGCAACCGTGTGCAATATTGGCAAATGGTCCACCGTGTACTATTGCTGGTGTATGTTCTAGCGTTTGTACTAAGTTTGGATTTATTGCATCTTTTAATAATACTGTTAATGCTCCATCTGCTTTTAAGTCTTTTACTGTTATTGGCTTATTTTCTTTATTATAACCAACTATTATGTTGCCTATTCTTCTCTTTAAATCTTTTATGTCTGTTGCTAAGCAGAATATTGCCATTATTTCTGATGCAACAGATATATCAAATCCATCCTCTCTTGGAACAATATTTTTTTCACCAGATAAACCTGTTTCTACTTTTCTTAATTGTCTATCATTTAAGTCTACACATCTTTTCCAAGTAACTCTGTCAAAACCAAGTTCATTTCCAAAATATATATGGTTATCTATCATAGCTGAAAGTAAGTTGTTTGCAGAAGTTATTGCGTGTATATCACCTGTAAAATGTAAGTTTATATCTTCCATTGGTGCTATTTGAGAATGTCCTCCACCAGTTGCTCCTCCTTTTATTCCAAATACTGGACCTAAAGAAGGCTCTCTTAGTGCTAATACTGACTTTTTACCTATTTTTTGAAGTCCATCTGCAAGGCCTATTGCCATTGTAGTTTTTCCTTCACCTAAAGGCGTTGGGTTTATTGCTGTAACTAATATTAACTTTCCATTTGGTTTATTTTGCAATCTCTCTTTTATTTTTAAATTTATTTTTGCTTTATATTTACCATACTGCTCTAATTCTTCTTCATTTATACCTAATTTATTAGCAATTTCATCAATTTTTTCTAATTTAGTATTTCTAGCAATCTCTACATCTTCCACTTAAATCACTTTCCTTTCTTAAAACTTATTCTTATTATCTTATGAGAAGCAGTAGGCATTTTTTATTTATGTTGTAGTCCTCAAGGTGGGGACCGACAAGTTACAAACTGTTAAACGAAGTGATAACGTAGTTTATACAGTTTGTTCGATGTTGGGGGGGCGAAAACATAAATAAAAAATGCCTACTGCTTCTCTTTTAATTATGAAAGTTATACTTACCCAAATATCATACCAACAATAAAGCCAATTAAAGCTCCTACAAAAACTTGTATTGGCGTATGACCTAGTACCTCTTGCAATTTTTCTGTTACTTCTACATTTGTTAAACCTGGAGTTTGCACTATTTTATTTAGTAATTTTGCTTGTTTTCCTGCTGCTCTTCTTACTCCTGCTGCGTCATACATTACTACAAAAGCAAATATTACAGCTATACCAAATATTGCTGAATTTATTCCATATTCTTTTCCTACCATAGTGCAAAGTGCTACAACGACAGCAGAATGAGAGCTTGGCATTCCACCAGCTCCAAGTATTCGTTTAAAATTAAATTTTTTTGTTGTTACTAAATCATATATTAGTTTAAAAAGTTGTATAAAAAACCAAGTTCCAAATGTAACTATTAAATATCTATATTCGTGTATTATCCCCATCATATCTTTTATTCCTCATTTTGTACAAAATTTTCTTCTGCTAATTCTCCATTGTCTCCTTTGATTAGCATAGTTATTTTTTTCTCAGCTTTTTCTAGCATCTCACTACACTCTTTTGATATTTTCATTCCCTCTTCAAATTTAGATACTGACGAATCTAAATCTAAATTTCCTTTTTCTAATTCTACTGCTATTTCTTCTAGCTTTTTCATTTTTTCTTCAAAGCTTTCTGTTTCTTGCATTTTTTTCAATCCTTTCTATTATTTTTATTCCTTATTGTTATGAATTTGATGTTTAACTTTTCCACGTGCACAACAATTAAAAATTTATTACTTCTCTGTTACTAGTCCTGTGTTTAAGTCAACTATTAAAAATGCAACAGTTACAGCATTTGAACTTGCTACTACTATATGTTTTCCTTCTCCATTTACACCATCATATCTAAAATATATATCATCTGAAATTCCATATTCTTCTTCATAATATTCTTTAGCAAGTTTAATTGCTTTCTCTTGTCTACTTGTAGTTGTGCCTTCAACTACTTCTGAAGAATTGCCATTGCTCTCTTCTTCGCTGTTTTTATAATCACTGCTATTGCTACTATCATTTTCATCAGTTTCTGTTTTTTGCGTATTCTCACTATCTTCTAGCACATTTGTACCCACCTCTTCATTTGTTAATGCATTTTCCACAAAGTCATTTATTATGTTATCAATTCCTTTATTTTCATCTGGCAAATCTGTAGTTGCATTTACGTTTGCTGGCTCGGTTTTATAATTTTCATATACAGCCCAAATTATTCCTAATGCTAGAAGAACTACTACTATTACTATTAAAAAAGTTTTTCCGTTTTTACTCATATGTGTTCCTCCTTTTTTACTTATTTTTTCATTTCAAAAGTTATTGCTTAAAATATTAACTTGAATTGTTTGTAGTATTTACTAAAGTACTTTTGCTCGTGCTTGACCATCCACTAACCTAATGTCTATTTCTTCGTCTTTTTTTAACTCTTCTACTGATTTTACGACTTTACCATTAACTTGCACTATTGAGTAACCTCTTGTTAATGTTTTTAGAGGGCTTAGGGCATCTAACTTTGCTATATGTTTTATCATATTTGTCTTTTTATTATTGTATATGTTAGATATACTATTTTGCATTGTTTTAACTTTCATATCTATAAGGATATATTTTTCATTTATTTTTTGTAATGGTTCTTTAAATACTCTACTGTTCATACATTTTTCATATCTAAGTTTCATAAATTCTACTTTTTTCTTTAGTGCTAATTTATACCTATTGTCATACCCTTCTAGCTTTAATTTTATATCTGCTATATTTGGTACTGCAAGTTCTGCTGCTGCAGATGGTGTAGGCGCTCTTAAGTCTGCTACAAAGTCTGCAATTGTAAAGTCTGTTTCGTGTCCTACTGCCGAAATTACTGGAAGCTCTGAATCGTATATGGCTCTAGCTACAATTTCTTCATTAAATGGCCATAGGTCTTCTAGTGAGCCACCACCTCTTGCTACTATAATAACATCTGCTAGTTTTTTTTCGTTCATGGTTTTTATTGCGTCTACTATTTTTTCAGCTGCTCCTGGTCCCTGAACCGGTACTGGTAATAGCTTTATGTATACATTTGGATTTCTTCTAGTAGATACATTTATTATATCTCTAATTACTGCGCCTGTATTTGACGTAAGTACGCCTATGCACCTTGGCATAAGTGGAATTTTCTTTTTATGACTTTGGTCAAATAATCCTTCTTTTTCTAGCTTTGCTTTCATCTCTTCATAGGCTTTATATAGACTTCCTATGCCATCTTCTTGCATTGCTTTTACATATATTTGATATACTCCATCTCTTTCAAAAACAGACACACTACCAAATATGGTAACTTTCATACCGTCTTTTGGCTCAAATTTTAAATTTGCAGCATATCCTTTAAACATTATACATTTTATTAAAGAATTTTCGTCTTTTAGAGTAAAATACAAATGTCCTGTATAATGATGCTTATAATTTGAAATTTCTCCCTTAACAAAAACATTGTTTAGCATTTCGTCTTTGTCAATTTTATCTTTTATATATTTATTTAACTCTGTTACGCTAATTGCATTATATGATGGCATTATTCCTCTGTTTCTCCTTTATTATCTAATTGGTTGTTTTTAACTATAGTTGCTAAAACTCCATTAACAAAGCTAGGAGATTTAGTATCTCCAAACGCTTTTGCAAGTTCTACTGCCTCGTTTATAACTACTTTATATGGTGTTTTTAAATATAGCATTTCAAATATTGCTATTTGCAATATAACTATGTTTACTTTTGATACCCTTTCATAAGGCCATTTTTCAGATAAACAACTTTCTATCTGTTTTCTTATTTGTTTTCCGTGCCTTTTTGTTCCATATACCACATCTTTTATATATTTAGTTGTAGCTTTTCCACGTATATCTCTTGCTTCTAAAAACATATCTACATTTTCTTTATATTCTTCGTATTTTGTATCTTGTGATACTAAGCTATATACTATTTCAAATGCTATTTTTCTATTATCTGACATACTCATTTTGCTTTTACTATTCCCCTTTACTTATTATAATCTATCTATAAAATTCTTTAATTTTTCTTTTACTGAGTCTTTATTATGTTGAAAATAATGACCTGCATATCCACAAACGGCTATTAAGATTATTGCTATTATTAGCATATAAAACCTAGTTAGCAGTAGTACTATTGCTATTAGTATTCCTATAATCATTCCACCATATTGTGACATAAAGCTTTTAAAATCGTTCATATATCACCACCGACTTTCCTTTCTTACTTATTGCTCTATAATTTCTGGCTTTACTGGTTCTATATTTTTAACTTTTACATTTACTTCTTTAACATCTAAATCAGATGATTTTTTTACTGCTTCTTTTATTTTAGCTTGAAGGTTTGAAGTAAGTTCCTTTATTACTGCATTTTCCTTTACTACTAAATTTACATTAACAGTTAAATTGTTGTCTTTGTCCAAATCTATTTTTGTTGCGACCTCTTCTGCACTATCAAAGCCCTTTACAACTGCATTTACTAAATTTTCTATAGTTTCTTTTGTTATTAAAAGTTTGCCATTTGAGTTTTCAAGTAAAATTCCGTTCTTATAATCTACTTGCTCTTTTGAAGTAGAATCAAAGAATATGCATTTTATTGCTAATAATATAAATATTATAGCTAAACCTAATAATATTTTTGATGTAACACTATCTGTTACTGCAAGATGAAACAAACTTCCTAATAAATCTGTATCTATCCAGCCAAATATTGCTAAACATAATACTACAGAAAAAATAAGTATTAAACTTGAAAATAGTGCTAAAGCTATTCTATCTAATGTTTTCATATTTAATCACATCCCTTTACAAATATATTTGTTGCTTACATTATAAGTTGTATAAACGGCACCTTTTTAATTATTTTATTTCAAACATTAAGACCATATTTAAAATGAAAATAATAATGCAAAGTGCCGTAGTTTAGTTTATATTATTCTGTTTTATTAGAGTCCTCTGTTTTTACTTCATTCATATTATTTGAATCTGTATTAACTCCTTGTACGTGAACATTTACATCTACAACTTTTAGTCCTGTCATACTTTCTACTGCTTTTTTTACTCTATTTTGTATTTCAAATGCTACATCTGGTATTCTTACACCATACTCTACAATTATATTAACATCTATTCTTGTTTCTTTTTCTCCGGCTTCTACTTTAATTCCTTTTGCAAAATTTTTCTTTCCACTAAAAACTTCAGAAATTCCTCCTGCAAATCCACCAGCCATTGATGCAACTCCTGGCACTTCTGATGCTGCCGCACCAGCTATTACAGCTATAACATCATCTGCTATTTTTATATTTGAATTTTCTAATGTTACCTCTCCTTGATTTTCTACATTGTTTGCAACTTCTTGTACGTTTTCAACATTATTATTATTTTCTTCCATAATAATACCTCCTTATATATATCTTTTGAAAATTTATACTGTTGTTTTCAATAACATTAGTATACCAATTATTTTTAATTTTTACAACAGTTTTAAGAAAATTTTTCAGCAAAAGGGTCTTGGCTTAAATTGTAAATCAGTCAACATAATTTTTAAGTGTTGCAATAAGAATTGCAGTTTATAATGTAAAATAAAAGACTAGTACATATTTCTTATTTACAAATATATACTAGCCTTGTATAATTTTAATTTCTTTTACATTTTTACATATTATACATATATATTATTATATTATACATTACATATTATTGCTGTCCTCTTTTGCTGAATGTTCTCCAGCTTCTAGTTCTTTCATACTTAAGTTTATTCTTCCTTGGTGGTCTATGTCTGTTACTTTAACAGTTATTTCGTCTCCTACTGAAAGCACATCTTCTACTTTGTCAACTCTTTTACTAGAAATTTTTGAAATGTGAAGTAATCCTTCTCTTCCGCCACCTAAATCTACAAATGCTCCAAATGACATTATTCTGCTAACTACTCCATCATATATTTTTCCTGCTTCTATGTCTCTTGTGATGCTATCTATTATTTTCATAGCTTTTTTAGCGCTTTCCATATCGCTCGAATATACGCAAACTCTTCCATCATCTTCGATGTCTATTTTTACGCCTGTTTCGTCTATTATTTTGTTTATTGTTTTTCCACCTGTACCGATTACGTCCTTAATTTTGTCTGGGTTTATTTTTGTTGTTAATATACGTGGTGCGTATTTAGATATGTCTGCACGAGGTTTATCTATTACAGGAAGCATTATGTTATCTAGTATGTAATCTCTAGCTACCTTGGTTCTCTCAAACGCTTCTTTTATTATGTCATAAGTTAAGCCATCTATTTTGATGTCGACTTGGATTGCTGTAATACCATCTTTTGTACCACCAACTTTAAAGTCCATATCTCCAAAAAAATCTTCTATTCCTTGAATATCTGTAAGCATTATGTATCTGCTTGGGTCATTTTTGTCTGTAACTAAACCTGTTGATATACCTGCAACTGGCTTTTTAATTGGAACACCGGCATCCATTAGTGCTAATGTGCTTCCACAAATGCTTGCTTGTGATGTTGAGCCATTTGACGAAAGTACTTCTGATACTACTCTTATTGCATAAGGAAATTCGTCTTCTGATGGAATTACTGGAACTAATGCCTTTTCTGCTAAAGCTCCGTGGCCTATTTCTCTTCTTCCTGGACCTCTTGATGGACGTGCTTCTCCTACTGAATATGATGGGAAATTATATTGATGCATATATCTTTTTGATTCTTCTTCATCAATACCATCTAACATTTGCTCTTCGCTTTTCATTCCAAGTGTTACAATAGACATTACTTGTGTTTGGCCTCTTGTAAATATTGCGCTACCGTGGACTCTTGGAAGTACTCCTACTTCGCAAGATAGTGGTCTTATTTCATCTATTTTTCTTCCATCTGGACGTTTATGCTCTTCTAGTATCATTTCTCTTACACAAGCTTTTTCTAGGTCGTGAATGCTATCTGCTATTTCCATCTTTCTTTCTTCAACTGCATCTTCTCCATATTTTTCTGCAACATAAGCGTTAATATCTTCTGTTATTTTATCTATATTGCTATCCCTTACTTCTTTATCTGTAGCTTGTACATCTTGATACATTCTATCTTTAAAGTTTGCTACTATATCGTCATAAAAGTCTTTTTCTACTGCAAAGCTTTGATATTCGAATTTTGGCTTTCCTATTTCTGCTTTTATTTTTGATATAAAATTGCAAATGTTTTTAATTTCTACGTGTGCAGTTTTTATTGCTTCTAACATTTTTTCGTTTGGTATTTCATCTGCACCAGCTTCAATCATTGTAATCTTTTCTAATGTTCCTGCAACTGTTGCTGTTAACCTGCTTTTTTCTCTTTGTGCTACTGTTGGGTTAATTACTATTTCATCATCTACCCAACCTACTGCTACTGCTGCTGTTGGTCCATTAAATGGTATATCTGATATTTCTAATGCAGTTGCTGCACCTATCATTGCGCATACTTCTGGGCTATTATCTTGTTCTACTGATAATACTGTTGCAGTAACACATACATCATTTCTAAAGTCTTTTGGAAATAAAGGTCTTAATGGTCTATCTATAGCTCTTGAGGTAAGTATTGCCTTGTCTGATGGCTTTCCCTCTCTTTTTGTAAAGCTACCTGGTATTTTTCCTACTGCATATAGTTTTTCTTCATAATCTACTGAGAGTGGGAAAAAGTCTATTCCTTCTTTTGGTTCTTTTGAAGCTGTAACGTTTACCATTACAACTGTGTCACCATATTTTACTACTACACTTCCGTTTGCTAACCCGCAAATTTTTCCTGTTTCGATTGTAAGTTCTCTTCCTGCTAAATTTGTACTATAACTTTTAAACATAACTTTTTTGTATGACTTATTTTTTACCTTGTATATGATGTAGAAAAATCGTATACGTGGTTAAGATAAAATTTGATTTTTAAATTCAAAAGCCATACTTCTCCTTTCCTTTTATTTTTTTATTTTAATTATTAGCACAAAATTAGTTGTAACCTCTATACTATGTTTTGGCACCTTAGTACCTGTCACAAAAGTGCCATTTGGCACTTTTGGGGACAGGTTGAAATGGAACAAAATTGGCATAAATAGAACTGTCCTTAAACCGGGCAAAAGCACATTATACAAGCTACTTACTAATTTTTTGTGCTAGTAATTATTTTTATATTTATGTATTGCTTGCAAATGGACGTTTAGCATTTTGCTTAAACGTCCAACATACATAATTATTTTCTTAATCCTAATTTTTCAACGATGTCTCTATATCTTTGAACATCTTTTCTTGCTAAGTAGTTAAGTAAGTTTCTTCTTGAACCAACCATTTTTAAAAGACCTCTTCTTGAGTGATTGTCTTTTGTATGAACTTTTAAATGTTCTGTTAGTTCATTGATTCTTTCTGTTAAAAGAGCGATTTGAACCTCTGGAGAACCAGTGTCTTTTTCATCTCTTCTATATGTTTTGATTATTTCTTGTTTTCTTTCTGTTGTCATATTTTGGGTTACACCTCCTACAATTTAGTTATTTGCCTTAAACTGAGTTAAAGTGGTGTTATTTTTCTTAAACTAAGTATAAGGTATTGACATATAGTATTGTATCATATCTTTCTTATAATTGCAATAGTTTTATTGATAATCTGTTCTACTTAAAGTTGGGAATGTAAATTCCATACTGTTTTGTGATAAGTAACCATCTGGCTCGTGTGTTTTAAAAAATGTGTTACTTCCTTTTAAGAAGTGCTTATAATATGTGTCTTCTGATACATATCCGCCACCTAATATTATAGGGTCATCCCAAGTTACATCCACAGCATACCAATATCCATCTAGTTGCACATAGTTCCAAGCGTGAGATTCTGTTTCTCCGTTAGAGTTTGTACCTGTTCCACTTACTAGTACACAAGGAATGTTTAACCCATCCATTATGTATTTAAAACTTCTTGCATATCCTTCGCAAACTGCTTTTCCTTCTGTTAGCGCTCCCGATATTGAATATGGCTCGTCTGCCACTAGATTTACGTCATATTCTATGTTATTGATTAACCAACTATGAACTTCTTTTATTTTTTCATAAGTTGTGAGCCCACTTAATTGTTGATTTATAGATTGTTTCATTGCTTCAAGTAAAGCCATTTTTCCATCTAACACACTTCTATTTTGAAATTTTTCTTTTAAGTACGAACTATTGCTCCCATTTGATATTTCTACATTATGTATAGATAGTGCTGTTAGAGATTTTGTAGTTAGTGTTAGTTTTTCCACATCTATATAAAAAACATCCATATTGTCATAAGTATATGCATTCCAAGCTGATTGAAATGCTTCATTTAATATGTCTTCTCCCTCTTCTGTGTTTAGTAAATCACTAAACTGTGTTCCGAAATCTATACTATATGTTCCAGATTTCATATTTTCTTTATTTGTTTCAAACCCTTGATATATTACTTTTCCATATTGATTTAATTGATTGTAGTAATAGTGATAACTTGCATTATATGCTTGATTTTCATTCAAATCTAATACATTTGAATTTTCTACATTTTGTTCAATTACTTCTGGGCTATTAAAACTATTTTCTAAATTGTTTGTTAAGCTACTAGAGGTCCCCACAGTTTCTGTGCGTTCCCCTAGTTTGTTTTCTGGACTCATTATATCAAATATATCTACATATAATACTTCATACCCTAAAAATACTATTAGCATTAAAATTAAAATTGTTAATATAACTGATGCAATTGATCTACCTTTATTATTTTTCACTTTAACTTACCTCACGCATTTGTTTTATCATTAAATCTGCAAATACTGCATATCCCATTTTTGAATCATTTACTAGTACGTGCGTTATTGCTCCAATAAATTTTCCATTTTGTATTATAGGAGCTCCGCTCATACCTTGTATAATTCCTCCTGTTTTTTCTATTAGGTCTTCATCGGTTACTTTTATAAGCATACTTTTGTTATCTTGGTTATTTTCTAAAAATATTTTTTGTATTTCTATTTCATATTTTTCTATTTTTCCATTTTCTAACTCACACATTATTTCTGCTTTTCCTGTTTTTATTTCGCTTCTATTTGCAACTTCTAATTCGTTATTTGTATCTAAATTAAGTCTACTTTTATCTGTTACTTTACCATATACTCCATAATCTGTGTTTTTGTATATGCTTCCAATAGTACTACTTCCTTCTATTATTCCTCGTATTTCTCCTGGTGTGCCATCTTCTCCTTTGACAATATCTATAATGTTTGTAGTTACTAATTCGCCATTTGCTATATCTATTAGTTCGTATGTGTCTACGTCATTTATTCCGTGCCCTAATGCACCAAATTCTCCAGTTGATGGCTCATAAAAAGTTAATGTTCCTACTCCCGCTGCTGCATCTCTAACCCATAATCCTAATTTGTATTCATTCTCCCCAGTTTTTACAGGAGATATATTTGCTACTACTTCTTCGTTATCGCTAATATATGTTATTTGTATGCTTTCGCCCTTTGAACGATTTACACATTCAATAAGCTCATCTGTATTATTTATTTTTACATTATTTACTTCTACAATTTTATCTCCAGTTTCAATGCCAGTATTTTCATAAGGTTTTTGACCTTGTATTTCTGACATTCCAACAACCAGTACTCCTTTGGTATACATTTTCATTCCTATTGCTTTTCCAAGTGGTATTACTGTTGTTTTGGGAATAACGTTAACTGTAACATCTTTTACAGAAAATAAATTGAATAAATTTAATTCCAAATTCATTTTTCCAGTTTCTTCAAATATGCTATTATTTAAGTTACTTGAAGCAGTTACAGTTTTTGCATTTTTAACATTTACTCCCAAAACTGTATTTAATTTTAAAACTTCTCCTTGCATTAAAATTATATTATTGGGAAGCATACTAATATTACAAACATAAATATAAATTAGTATTAAAGTAATTACAATTAAAATTTTCTTTATTTTTTTCACTTTTGGTTATCCTTCTTTCTAATCACCTATTATATTTATAGGATAACCATTATTTAAAAATTTAAACTGTATTTTTTTAGTCTTCGTCGTCTTTTCCTAAATTACTTAAATCGAAATTAGATTTATATAGGTCGTACCTTTCCCTTGCTAGCGCTGTTAAATAAGATTTTCTAATTTCTGCTATATCATTTGAATCATAAATTATGTTATTTTCATCTTCATAATGTTCTATAGTTCCATCTATAATATCGTCTGTATCGTAATCAGCTGTAGCATTTACTATGCAGTTGTAACATCCAGTTAGTTCGTCCCCATTACAAGCTTGCAAATAATAATGCCTTTCATCTGCTTCTGATATTCTAACTGTTTGCCTTTGGAAACTTGCTATTGGATATGCACCTACTATTTCCATTGTACCATTTCTTATACCTTGTATTAGGTCTTCACAACCTGGTTTATGGTATTCTCTACTATTTGTATCTTTGTTTTTTGCAACTATATATACATTTTCTGCAGTTACAACCTCTTTGTTTATATTATTTGTAATAACCGCATAGTTATTGTACATTCTATAACCTATTGACATACCTTGCAAAAAGCTAACTAATGATACATTGTTTAATATTTTGTACCAGTCCTCATCAGACATAACAGGCATTGCATAATTATATAATGATGTACTTCTATAGTTTGCTATAACAGTGCCTAGGTTAGTTTCTATGCTTTTACGTATAACTGCTATTCTGTGGTTATTAAATGCAGAGCTTGAAAGCATTGGGTCATTGTCTTTATCTGCATAAAATATTTTTTCGTTTCCTGTATTTTCAGATAAATATTCTGTATCTGAACCTATGGTTGTTATTCCATCCTCGCTTCTAATTGTATCTGCTTGAGTAATATCTCCTAAGTTATCTCTTACCCATTCGCTAAATTCTTGTGCCTCATAATAATAGTCAAATGCACTTGTACTTAGCATATTACAGTTTTTTGCATATTCTCTAATTTCTGCATCATTTACGTAAGTTTTCATATAGTTATCATACCAAAAGATTTTTGGAGAACCGTCATCATTGTATAGTAAATTTCCCCCATCATCGTGGTCTTGGTATACTTTTTTGTTTTGATAAAATATATATCTATAATCATCAGATTTTGTTGCTCCAGTAGTTTGGTCTTCTATAGTAATTAAATGCTCTGTAAGTTCTTCTGGCTCTATTGTAATTCCATCATATGTTAATGTTTTGCTTCCGGTGTTTACATTAGTTACTAGGTCAGGATTTATTAAATACCCCGATTTTGTAACATAACCTTCTTTGCCTCCAAAGTCACCATATACTGTTATTTCGTTATCTAATGTATAGTTTACTACTATTATATTTCCATTTCTTAATTTGTATTTTGCAGAATAATACACATAAGGTTTTAAACCATTTTGAAAATTATTACCATCTAATGTAATTTGTACTTTTTCATCTTCATCTGCTCCAGTGGTTGAATATACATTGTCATATGAACTATATATATAATACCCATCATACAATGTATATAAAAGAGCTGGCACATACATTTGCAAATCATTTGTTGAATATGCATCATCTTCCAGAGATCCTAATAGCAAAGTGTAAAAAGTATTTACCGACGCCTCAATATCTCTTATTTTAGAATCACTTATGCTGGAATATTTATTATTTGTTGTATTAAGCTGAAAAGCTTTAACTGCACCATAAGTTGCATTTATGAGCCCATTGTCAAAAGCGGTTTGTATTTCTATTGCATCTATTTGGTTTTGAATATATGAAGCCATTATTAGTGATATTGGCATTATAATTATAACAAATACTATTGCTAAATGTTGTAATTTCATATTTAATTACCTTTCTTTACATATTGAATTAAAAAAATAGAAGTAGAATAAAACTTACTCCACCCCTACATATAGAATATTGTAGAGACAGATTTTTTATATCTGCCCAACAATATAAAATTAGTTTGCACTTGTACTGCCATTAACAGATACTATACCTGAATGTTGACCAACAATTTCTGCATTTTCATTTCCTGTAATTGTATAGAAGAAATTTCTTAACATCTGAGAGATTGTTTGATTTGTATTTTTAACCGTAACAGTTACAATATCGCCTTCTTTAAGGGTTATTCTTCCTGTTCGATTTAATTGGTTTACTATCTGTGTTGTATAAATATTATAGTATAAATTCTCTCCTATTTTTGTTGCTTCAGCTTGTGTTGTTTTTACACCAGGATTTTCATCTAATTGTTGTATCAACATTTCTACATCAAATGTATTACCTGTTGCAGTTAATTCACCTAAATATGCTTCATAATCATCTAATGTCATTTTGCCTGTAGTTCTAACACTGTCTACAAATTCGGTGGTAGATGTTTGCACCGAAAGTGAAGATATATCATCAGTTCTTTCTGCAAGTGACATTAAAGGAAATATGAACATTAGAATTGCTGCTAAAAATATTGCCACAACAGTAATTAAACTATCTCCCATTTATTACTCTCCTTTCCACAATATATGATTTATAAAAAACATATATTGTATTTTAGATTTTTAAGAATTTTTTGTCGTATATAATATATTTTACTCTTTTCTTCTACATTAGTCAACTAGTGTATACACAATTACTCTTTTCTTTTTTGGTTTTACATTAGCTGTTTCTGTTCCTGTTGTTGATTGAACATCATTATAGGTATATTCTCCTAGGCTTTCTCTAAATTGGCTGTCACTAAATTTATCTATAAAACTACGACTACCCCAACCATTATTATCTGAATAGTCATAATCCATTCCATTTCCACTAGGCGATACAAAAGTACCTCCTGACAAAAACATATCTAAGTTTTGTTTGTAGTAGTTTGTATTTCCTGTCCACGGTTCACGTCTTCTTGTTTCTTCATCTACGTCAAATGAACACACTTTTATATCTTGGTTATTATCATAATATTTATTTGTATAACCAGGGCTCCATAAGTCTGGATCAGTTTGTGTTTCATACAGTTCCATTGGTTTTCCATTTGATTCTAAAAATATTACAGTATAATTTTCTTTGAAGTATTTATAAAGAGTAGGAATAATAGTTTCTAGCCCTACTATTCTCTCCTCTCCTATCATATCGCTTGTTTCTACATATTCCATTAGTGCTGTAACATCAGAGCTTTGTAGTACAACATCACTAGTTTCTTTTGCCATATTAAACATATACATTGTAATTGATATTGCCATTGTAAAAACAAATACTCCAAATGCTATTTTTAAAGCATCTACTGCATTTTCCATAGACTACTTCCTTTTTTATTGATCATTTAATTGAATACCTACAGTTGTAACACGTCCTGATGAGTCATATCCAAGTGATACAGTATATTGTCTTCCAGATAATATACTATTTTTAATTGTGTTTATTTCTGCAGTTGTTGTTCCAGAAGCACCAGTTTGTGTTGGAGCTGGGTTTGGATCAGGTGCTGTACCGTTCATCAATATAATTTGTTTTGATGGGTCAGCTTGATTTTTAGTATTGTGTGATCTTATGCTTTGACATAATTGTTTAACTTGTGTACCATTTCTTACACCTTCATATACTAAAAAGTCTTGGTTATATGTATCAATTTCTTGTTGAGACATATCTGCTGAATCTGTGATTGTTTTACTAACACTGTTGTATACAAACATACCTACACCTATAATCGCAATAGAAAGTAATATCGCTCCTGCGATAATTAGAGCTTTTGAAGCATTCTCCATAAATAATTCCTCCTTAAAATTCTTTAATTTTATCTATATGTTTTTAAATTTAAAATCTTAATCATCTGTTTCTGTAAAAGTTAATGTTTTTACATTACCAGTTTTTTCGTGATGTGTAATTTCTGTACATTTAAAACTTGCTGTACTATACGTTTTTATAAAGTTTTCTACACCATCATTTAGTATTTTTTCTACTTCTAATGTTGTATAATCGTCTTCATATTTTAATCTAATATACATTTTTATAGAATTACTATCATTTTCTATATATAAGCCTTTTTCATCCTTTTCAATTGAGTTTTTAGAATTTACATCCTGTACCCTATTCATAACACTAACTAATTCTGTTCCAAGCATTTGTGCCTCTGAATAAGTTTTAAACTCATTGTTTATTTTTTGTACTTCCTGTAAGTTTAATTTATAATTGTATATTACGTAAGTTATTCCGGCTATAATAGCCATAAATATAATTAAAATAAGTAAAATTTTATTTTTCATACAATACACTTTCATTATAATATTAATATTATTTTTATGCAAGACCTTTTGCTAAATTTCTACAAATTTCACGTAATTCACTAATTTGGTATATTTACCAATAGTTGGCTGTTCTGGCACTTTATAATATTTGGTTTCGGCCACTGTATTTCCTGTACTGTCTTTACTATATACTATTGAATAATTTTTTACAAGATTTACAAGTTCATCTTGACTATACGACTCTAAATTTTTGTATGTTTTTGTTCCTATTTTTACATCTATTTGTATATAACTAGAGTTGTCAGATACAGGCTCTATTTCTGTAAAACCATTTTGTGCATTTATTTTTGCCGCTAAGTTTGCTAAACCTACTATGTCGTGCATAGTACTTTTAATTGGAGATAGTTCTTCTCCTTCTGCAGCACTCATACCATAATATTTTAGGAATTGCTCGTTAAAGCTGTCTATTTGTGCTTGTTCCATATCCTGAGCAGTATCAGCACTATATTGTCCTAAGGTGTTAAATAGGTACACGCCTATAGAAATAATCATTACACCAACAAGTATTTCCGCTGCCATAATTAGTGCTTTTGATGCATTCTCCATTTTAACCCATCCTTCCTAAAATATTATAGTTTATATTTCTTCATAATACATTGAACTTATTCTACCATTTTGATTATTATATATAACATTTGTGCACTTAAATTTTTTACCAGTTCTAAATTCGTTATATATTGTTGTTAGGTTTTTATATTCTTGTATTTCTTCAAGCAATTTTGCTGTTGTAGAGTTACTTCTTAAATAGCTTTCTATGTCGTAATCTGGCACTGAGCTTGGTACGCTAATATCAAAATCGCTTGCAATTTCTCTATTTCTTTTTGCTGAATAATATTTTACGCTTTTGTTATTATATTCTGATTTTGGTTTTTCATATTGTGAAATTGCTGTTTCTATTTTATTTTGGTCTTTTGAAATTGCATCTAAGCTATATGTTCCTTCTTTAAAATATGAAGAATTTACAATTCCTTTAGTTACCACTGTTATTTCTATTCTATCATATCCCTCATAATTTACATCATATGAGCTATTGTAATCTTCTTGCAAATTTGCTAATGATAGAAGTTCGCTACCATATAGTGTTCTATTAAATTGTTCAAATTTTACCATATAATTTAGTGTACTATCACTTTCAGAATCTTCTTTTTGTTGTTCTAGTGAAGATAAGTTTCTGTAGCCTAATACCAACATTCCTATTACTAATATTGCTATAAGTACAGAACCTGCCATAATTAGCGCTTTTGATGCATTCTCCATATTTTATTTCCTTTCTAAGTTTTTAATATGTTGTTTGAGCCATACCACTCATAGATTCACTCATACTTGTCATACCTATAAATACCAAAGGTATAATTAAGTATCCAACAAATATTACAACCATTGGTGCAAAACCTATACCTCTACCAATCATACCTTTTTTAGAAATAAGTCTTTCATTTGACTCTTTTCTACGTGCTTGGTAGTAGTCTCTTTCTGTGTCTAACTCATCAAATGCATCTGCAATAGGTATTTTTTCAACTGCTGCTTGTAAGCTTTCTACAATTTGTATAAATTGTGGGAAAGATACATCTTCTTTTAATTGTTCTAGTGCTTCCCAAGGTCCACTTTCGTAGTTGTTAACACACTTGCTTATTGGCTCTTTAAAGATGTTAGCATATCTTTCTAGCCATTCTAGTATAATTTCAACGTTAACTCTTTCGATTCTCATTAGCATTAAGATAATTGTTTGGAATTGCATTACTTCGTCTTCCATTTCTAGCTGTCTCATTCTTGCTTGGAATTTTAACATCCAAATTGGCGCATTATATGCAATTATTGAAAATACCATTGCCAATAGAACCTCAAACCACTGCATATTTTCACTGTTTACTATTTGTAATTTTCCTAAAACTCTTTCTGCTGCTGATTGTATTTCTTCTGGTGTGCTATCTTGATAATCTTTGTTTATTCTACCTCTTTCCATTTCTTTTGCGATGTCATCTTGTGTAGTAGAGGTGTTTCCTTTAAAGTGTAATATGTATTGATTATCTGATTCGGTTACTTCCATTGCATTTTTAGTATCCGCTTCCGACATCTGCCCTATAACATCAAAGTCGGCGGTCGGGTCAGTATACACATTTTGTATTACCAGATTATGTAAATACATAATTACCAGTATTGAAGCAATAAAGGTTACCACACACAGCAAAATTCTATTTATATATATCCATTCAATTTTGTCCTTTGAAGCAGCATCTTTCATTTCTTGTTGTAATTTTCTGTATTCTTTTGTACCATCTTTTGGTATAAATAAGTCTACAAATTTTTTTACTATAGTTAATTTATATAGTTTTGCCTGCCAAGGATTTTCTGTGTTTTTTGTGCTTGTATTTACAGAACCATTGTCTTTTAGCTTTCTTGTAAGCAAGTAGCATACAAATGTCATTAGTAATATAAAAATTTGCATTAACATACCGCCTCTCCCCTCATAAAATGAAGCGGTAAAGCTAAATTGTGATACTGCCCAATTTTTTATTGGTTCCATAAATAGTATAGGTACTATAGAGATAAGTGACAAACTTTGAAATACGTAGTCTAATTTATCTCTTTTTAAAATTTCAAGTTGCATTTCCTGTGTTATATTATTAAGGTTTTTTAAGTATAATGATGCTCCATCTACTTTTCTATCACCAAACTCTTTTGTAAGATATGATACTCCGGCAAATTCCTTTAAGTATGCATTTGGTGCTATATCGTAGTATTTTTCAAGCTCACCTTCTGGGTCGTTTGAAATAAGCACTTCATATATTTTTTCTGCTTGTCTTGACATTTCTGCTTGTTCATCATCTTGTGCAACTTGGTATATAGCTTCCTCAACCATATTAAACTCGTGATATGCGTGTCTAATTTCAGAGAAGAAGTTTATTTGTTGTCTTAATAGTTTGTTATCAATTTTATCAACCATACCACCAATAATAGTATCTGCAAGAAATACTTCGAATACTAATAGGAATGTCATAAGTAAAGTATTTTCGTGTGTCATCATTATTATTATTATTGTTAATGGTATTATAATAAGTATTGCGTTTGTTATTATTTTAGATGCTTGTCCTCTGGTTAAATATTCATCATCTATGTTAATAATTTCAAGTCTACGCCTAATTTTTAATAAATACCTTTTTATAAATGGCGTCTTTAAATATATAACATATAATTTTTGGTATAAAATCTCTTTTGTAAACTTTTTTTCTTCTGTTCCAACTCTAAGTTTTTGTATTTCTCGTATTCCTGATGCTTGCATTTTTTTTCTAAGCATTAGGTATGCAAGAACTATAATTCCAAAGAGGACTCCTATACCAATTAGTAAATACATCAATATATCATTAGACATTAAATAGTAGCACCTCCTTGTTATTGTTCTGCATTTTTAGGTTTTCTTCCTCTTTTTCCTTTTGTCTCTGTAGCAGTTTCAAATATATTTTCATTTGCTGCATCATCACTCATATTGTCATATCCAGAAAGTTTTATTCCCCAATTTCTTAATATAAATTTGTCAAATTCTACGGCATCATTATCATCCATATTGTTTCTCATTTCACGTAAGTTATGTTCTGAAATAGGGTTTGTAAGTACATAAGTACCATCGTGATATTCCAAAATGTTAACATATTTGTATAATTCTTTGTTTGTGCTCTTTGAGAAATATATTGTTGCGTTGTCCATAAATTTGTCTAATTTGCCTTCTATTGTTTTTTCATTTCTATGGTCAAAAGTATATTCGTTTTTATCTTCAACTGGAATACATTCTGTTATTCTTTCTATGTATCTTCTACCTCTAAAGTCTTTAACTAAGTGTATATCAAAGTTTAATACTTGTACAACCTGCTCTTCTGCTGTTTTTTCATTTCTAAACACACCAGCTCTAAGCATTGAGTTACGTAGTGCTGTAACTAAGTCTGGGAATGTTTTAGCGTGGTGAGTAAATAATGTAAACTTAGATGCAACCTGCGCTGATTGTATCATCCAAGATGCAACCGGGTCTGTAGCAACCTCTCCGGATTATATTAACAGAACCGTCAGTTTTTTTCTGAACGTCCAAGCAGGCCTGTCCAGAAACTGTTTCTGTTTCACGCATTGATAGGATGTTTCTTGTTGGATATATTTTTCTTAAGTGAAGCTCGAATGCTGTCTCTGTGATACGAAGGTTCATAGTCTCGTATATGTTTTCTATCATAGCCATAAGCATTGTTGTTTTTCCGGCAACCTTGTTCACCAGTAAGAGATATAATTCTTGCTCCTTTTACTAAGTATTTTAATAAGTCTATTGTTTCTTCTTTTCCAGGGAAACGAACTATTTGTTCTAGTGTTGCACGCTTTACGTCGAACTTTCTTACGAAGAATGCCCAAGTTTCAGACATACTTGGCCTAACAACAACGACACGAGAACCATCTTTCATTTCATTGATTTTGTATCCGTTTGTATCAGAAAGCTGTCCTGGGTTATTATATTTATATATGTTTTGACATACTCTTTTTAGTTCTGCTTCTGAACCAAATGATAAAAATGCTAAACGAATTGATTTACCTGCATACATAATCCATATACTATCACAAGCACGTGGTACTTTATGTTCTGCAATTTGGCTTAAGTAGTCTCCATCTGTTTGTGCAACCTGGCTTAAGAATGATTCTGGAAGTCCAGATACACCACCAGAGATACCATCTATGTTCATATCTCTTATTTCATCTATACTACTGTATCCTTTGTATTTTTGATATATTCTTTGAACTACTACATTTATTTTATCATTTAATGTTAGTACAAAGTTTTCTTTTTCGTATATATCACTAATTTCTTCCTCTGTTATAACATAACAAGGTTTTGACTCTCCATCCAAATATTTTAATTGTGCCAAATCGTATTTTTTTATTATTTCTGATAAAGCCTCATATCCAAATTCTTGTTTATACATATATAGTATAATATCAAATTTATCTTGTGCTGTTAAAAGTGATGGTATATCAAATGGAATTGCTTTTGATACGTTTGTTTCATCAACCCCATATTCTTTGTATAACAAGTCGTATATTAACTCTTTTACGTATTTTTTGTCGTTAACATCTCCATAAGTACAACCTTTTAAGGCCTTTTTTAATTCATATTTTTTATTCTTTCTTCTTTTTAATTCTTCCTCAGAAAGACCTATATCATAAAGGTTTATTTTTGTTATTTCATCAAGCCTTTTCTTAACAAAAGCTATCATCATATCAAGTGTATATGTTTTGTCATCAACTTCTAGCACATCTTCTTTTTGTTCATTTTTTCTTTTTTTAATGAAGTTTAGTAAAAGTGCAAAAGCTACGACAACTACGACTGCTATTAGTAATAAGTTTACCATATTTTTCTCCTTTCTAAGGATTAGATTTTCATCTGTAATTCTTGTAATTTATAAATTATTGCATCATCTGCTCTATTTGCTTCATCAACAAATATACGGTTTCTATCGCCTTCTTCTAAGTTTTTTAGCCTCAAGAAAAATTCAATAGCTTTTCCTTCTGAGCAAGCCTCAAAGTATAAAGTATTGTAAGGTATTGTAAGTACTTGCTTTTTTTCTTTCATATATCTTGTTACGTTTTTTACATTATATTTTGAATGAGCATCATACCTGCCCATTAGTAACATTATATTTTTTCCTTTATAAAAATCATCGTTTTCTCTAAGTTCTATAAAATCGTTTATAGTTTTTAGTCTTTGTGTTAAATTTACCATAATAACATCAGATATATTTATTATATCGTCTCTTTCTTTGTCGTGCATTCTATTGCTTAAGTCAACAAATATTAAGTCATAGTATCTATCTGCTATTTTTAATATTTCTGGATATTCGCTACAAATTTGAGTATATTCATTATAATCTTCTGTTTTTGGTGCTAACAATACGTCTAATCTTTCTCTTAATACTGTTTTTGAATAGTTTCTTACAATGTCATTACTTGTTTTATTACTTGCTAATACTTTTATTAAACCTTCTATTCCAGAGTCTACACCAACATTTGCTTTATTGTCTGTAATTATTGGTTTGTTTAATCTGTCTAATTCCCAATAGCAGTTTTCTAGTGTTTGGTCTTTAAAACTAGTTGACACTACCAATATTTTATAGCTATGCTCTATAGCCATTTGTGTTGCTACTGCTATAAGTGATAGTGTTTGTCCTGTTTCTTTTTGTTCGTTACTTTTAAAGGTTATTATTGCCATTTTTTATTTCATTCCTTTCTCAAGGTTCGAATTTGGTTGAGAAGAATTAAATCAAATTTTTTTCAACCTTAAACTCCTTTTTCTAATTGTTTGAAAATTCTTTTCATTTTTGCATATTCATCTTGGTCTAATATTTGTTCTACAATAAATATTAACGCTTCTTTATATTGAGCACTAAGTTTTTTGAATTTTATTTTTGCTACCCTTTGGTTTTCTGCAATAACACTTTGGTCTCCAACTTCAAAAGGGAAATATATTATTTCATCGCTCCATTGAATTTTATAACCTAGTGCTAAATAATTCAAATAGTCATCATCTTCCTTTGTAGCAGTTTTTGAAAAGCATACTTTGGTTAAGTTTAGTATTTCTGTAATACCGCTTAGTATTTCTAAGCCTCTTTTTAAAGTATACAAATCAAATCCTGTTACAAAGTAGTTTTTATCAGAATTATCAATTCCAAAATTTATAATACTCTCGTAGGAATCTATATCTATTAACGCAATGTCATAAGGCAATTCTGCGTGTATTGGCATTCCCAAATATTCTTTAATTTCATTAAAGTTGCTAAATCCTACTGCTACATCTATATCTTCGAAATCAGTCACATAAGCTTTAGTAGGCTTTATAACTGGTACTATATATTTGGCCTTTTGATTTATGGTAGAATCTATTACTAAAACTTTTTTATCTGTTGCTACTAATATTTTTGCTATATATAATATTAAGTCTATTTTGTCATAACTTCCTATAAAGCTTATTTTTCTCATAATTCCTCCTATTTCTATCCACCTAGTGAATCTATATATGCTTCTCTTTCTTGTTGTAAACTTGTAATCTCGTCTTCTGTCTTTTCTACTACATTGTCTGCAGCATCTTCATTATTTACTGAGCTTTCTATTCCAGGTCTTACTAGACTGCTATTTGAATTTAATGTTGTTAATAATGCATTTTTAGCTTCTTGTACTATGTTTGGATCTCTTTCTATTAAAGCTCTAACTTCATCATTTGGTACATATGTAACTGTAGCTGCTTCTTGTATTCCTGCTTCTACATATTTAGTTGTATAAAGCATTGCTCCATTCATTTGGTAAGTTTCAACAATTGCACAACTCATCATTAAAATTTCTTCTTCTGTTAAATCTAGCCATATACAATTTGTTGAATCAATGCCTGCAAGTTGTGGAATTGTAACTTCTTTGTGTGAAGCAACAATTAAGTTTCTTCCATCTGGTGTTCTTAATCTGATGTCTATGTAGTCTCCTGTTTGTAATTGGCTATTTATTGTTATAACATTATATTCTACACTTCTTAAGTCATTTCTTAGCTCTTCATCTTCATATGTAAGGTCAGATGTTAGCACAGTTCCTGGGTTTAAATTTACTTTTGCTTTTAAACCTGCTGGAAATAATGCTCCTGTTTGGTCTGCTGATTCATTTCCATCTGCATCTACTGTTTTTGAACTATAAATACCTGTTGTATCTGTCGCAATATTTAATTCTACACCTTGTACTTTATCTGCTGTTATTTCAGTACCAGATTGTACACTATCAACAATCACATATCCATAAACAATATGTGATGCTTTTTCTTCTATTTCACTATTTAACCTTGAAATTTGTAGTATTAAAAAAGCTATTATTAAGCCTGTGATTAGTAATGTTATTAAAATTCCTAATAAAAATGAATTGTTCGCCTTTCTTTGCATTGGGTTTACTGCCATAATTTATTCCTCCTTGATTTTGACAAAATACTTTTACATATTTTATTTTACAACAATAAACGAAAAAATACAATAATATTAGCTTTTTTGTAACAAAAAATTAATATTATTGTAATAATATTGTAATATTTTATTTTCTTTTACAGCCACAACAGTTTTGTCTTCCACAATTTGTATTTTTATTGCTTAAAAATAATACAGGATTTTCTTGATTTGTTGATACTGTAAATTGTGCTCTAGGTAAACATCTACCATTATTGTAGTTATTTGAATTATTTGCATTAGTTATACTATTACCTGTGTCAAAATTATTTGTAGTACTGGTATTGTAACCTAAGCAATCACAAAAATTATTGCCACATTTATTATTATTTTGACATTCTCTATGATTATTATTTGAACATCTATTTATTCTTACTATTATATTACATATTGTCTTGGTAATTACTGTAGTAATGTATGAAAGTACAGTGTATATAATTGCAAAAATTAAGAAGTCTGTGCCAAATAGAGAATATGTTAAAATTAAGTATATTGCAAAAAATGTAGCTGCCACCAATGCAGGGCATTTCAATATTTTTAATAAAACGATGGACAATATTATTGTGGAAATTGGCAGTGCTAAAAATAGTAATAATGTATTCATAAGACCTCCATTTGAGCAGTAAAAACGCTCTAGTATGTTTTGTATATCTTATGTTATTACATTATTTTGTGTTACTCTTGTTAATTTTTTATTATAAACTTAGCTGAGTAAGTATGTATATTTTTTATTTATGTTTCCGTTCCCCACCTTAAGATGTAAATCATAAATAAAAAATATACATACCTACTCAGCTTAAATATTAAAAGACTAAAAAATTTTTCTAATCATAATCTACGTGTATTAGCATAAGACCGTGTGGTGGAAGTGTTTTTCCTGCTTTTTTTCGGTCTTTGCTTTCTATTATGTTAGGAATTTCTTCTGACTTTATTTTTCCGTAAGCCTACATCTAGTAAAGTGCCTGCAATTATTCTTACCATATTGTATAAAAAGCCATTTCCTGTTAGGTCTATTCCTATATTATCTCCTTCTACTACTACATTTGCAGAGTATATGGTTCTTACACTAGTTTTGCTACTTGTTCCACTAGATTTGAATGCTTTAAAATCGTGCTCTCCTTCAAAATATTTTACTGCTTTTTTCATTGCTTCTACATCTAGTTTTATTGGAAAATGGTAAACTAAATTTCTATAAATTGCTGTTCCATATTTTGAATTGTCTATTACATATCTGTAAGTCTTTTTTTTGCAATTAAATCTACTGTGAAATTTTTCGTCTACTTCTTCTGCAGATTTTATTCTTATAGAATTTTTTACTTGCGAATTTATTGCTATTGGTATTTTTTCTATATCAATGTTGGAATTAGTTTTAAAGTTAGCTACTTGCCCGAAGAGCGTGAACCCCTGCATCTGTTCTTCCTGATGCAATTAAATCTACCTTTTCGTGGGTTATTGCCTCTATGGCTCTTTCTATTTCTCCTTGTATATTTAGTTTGTTAGGCTGTTTTTGCCAGCCATTAAAACCACTTCCATCATATTCTATAGTAAGTTTTATATTTCTCATTGCTTTCATCCTTACATTTATTTATTGTTACAATTTACTACTTGACATAGAATTTTAGAAGTACTTGCAAGTAGCAATTATTTGTTTTCTATTTTTGCATCATTATTAGTTTTAGCATTTTCTTCTTTTCTTTTTCTTAATTTTGGTCTATGTTTTTTTGCGTTTTCTTCATTTCCAAATTTTTTTGTTACTAAATTTTTTATTAGTATATTTTTTAATGCATCTTCTTTTAAATCTACAATTAAATTTCCATCTTTTGCTATTGATATTTTACTTGTTTCCTCTGATACTACAATAGCTATTGCATCAGTTTCCCTTGATATACCTATTGCGGCCCTGTGCCTTGTTCCTAACCCTTTAGATATTTGTTTATCATCAGATAATGGTAAAATACACGCTGCTGCTGCAATTTTATTTTTGCTTATTATAACTGCACCATCGTGTAATGGTGTATTTGGCACAAATAGGTTAACTAGCAATTGTGGAGATACTTCTGCATCTATTTTTACTCCAGTATCCATAACATCGTCTAATTGTATGTCTCTTTCTATTACAATTAAACCTCCTACTTTGTTGTTTGATAACTCTTTTGCGGCAATAACAACCTTGTATATATCTTCCTTAGTTTTGGTTTCTAAGCTTTTTTCTAGCCCTATTCCAAAAAATTTAGTAAATTTATTAGTTCCGAGTTGCTCTAGTACTCTTCTTAGCTCAGGCTGAAATATTACTATTAACGCAATTACTCCATAAGTTGTGAAAATTGTTAGGAACCAATTTAGTATTCTAAGCTCAAAAATTCCACTTAGTATTGTGATTAAAACTATTAGTACAATACCTTTTAGTAATTGCCAAACTCTTGAGCTTCTGGCTGATTTTATAAATTTGTATGCTATATATCCTACAAATAGTATGTCTATTATAAATATTATTAGCTTAAATGGATTGTTTGAGATGTCTGTGACATATTCTGCTATACTTTCTCCTAGTCTATTTATATTGGCTGAAAATACGTTCATATTATTTCCTCTTTTTCTACATATTTATTAAATAATATACTAGTGTTCCTCCTACTGCAAGTATCATTAGTACTGCAAGCACTGCAGCCATTACTTTGGTTGCGATCCTGCCTATGTCCCTTTTATTTTTTTGGTTTTTTTCTTTTTTATCCATTTTTTTGCCTCTATTACATTTTATTTAGGTTTTATGGTCATACCTATAAACCATTAGTTATAAAGTCCTGAGAATATTTTTGATACATCAAAAGGTACTATAGTTTCTGGTGCACCATAATCTATACCATAAGTTTCTACCCTTATGCTTGTTATAACTGGTTCAACCTTTGGTGTATCTGACGCAATTGTTTCTCCATCTTCGTCTTTTGGTGCTTCGAAATCATCATCTACTTCGTCATCTCTATAGTATACTTCTACATTTGCTATTTTTTCTACTACGTCCATTCCTTCTATTACTTTTCCAAATGATGCATACAATCCATCAAGCTGTGTATTATCTGCAGACATTATAAAGAATTGGCAACCTGCTGAATCATATCCCTCTGATGTATATCCATAAGTGCTATAGTCACTTCTTGCCATAGATATAACTCCCTCTTCGTGTTTTAAATTATTATTGTCATCTCTATTAGCAATAAACTCTCCTTTGATGTTATATTCAGTATCTAAAAAGTCTGCAAATTCTGAATTTACACTTGCGTTTTCATCACCAGCGTGTTGTTTTTCATAGTCTTTTTTATATTTTTTAAAGTCTGAATAAGAAGTTATTTTTTTATTATCTTCTGTAGTAAATTCTCCATCATAAAATTCGTCTAATATTTTTTCAAATACTTTTTTATTGTTTAAAACTTCATCTAAATCATAAATGTCGCTAAGCTTTGGTGATGCTGTAGTGTCTCCATCTTTTGCTCCACCTTGTATAACAAAATTTGGCATTGTTCTATGAAATGTTGAGCCATCATAAAATTCTCTGTTGGCTAGTCTTATAAAATTAGCAACTGTGTTTGGAGCTTTATCTGGATATAGCTCTATCTTAATTGTACCATAATCTTTTATTTCTATAGTAGCCACTGGATTTGGCACATCTAATGTAACCTTTTTGTACACACCATAGCTGGTGTAGCCTATACCAGCTATAAGTATAATAATTCCTAATATCAATAAAATTCTAACAAAAGTTTTATTCATTTTTCTATTCCTCTCTTTACATTATTAAATTGTCAAATACAAATTGTTCTTGCATTCTTTTTAAGGATTGCTTAATTGTTCTTGCTCTAATTTCTCCTATTCCATCAACTTCATCAAGTTTAGGAATATCTGCAGCTAAAATGTGTTGGAATGACTTAAATGTCTTAACCAAGTTTTCTACTATTGTGCTTGGCATTCTAGGTATTTTGTTTAATATTCTATAACCTCTAGTATATACACCAACTTCATCATAATTGTCAAAGTCCTCATATCCTAGAAGATTAGCTATTTTATCTGGCTTTATAAAATTTTCATAAACTATGCTTTTTAGTTCTGCTAATATTTTGTCTGCACTTCTTTTTTTGCCTGGTGCAATATAGTCCTTAATAATTAAAAGTTCTTCTTTTTCTAAATCTCCTACAGTTTCATCTAATTGCATCTCCAAAAGTCTTCCCTCTTCGCCTAGCTCATCTATTGCACGTTCGACTTCCTTTGCAATTTTCATTACTAACTCTGCTCTTTGTATTACTGTAATTACATTTTCTAAAGTTACAATATCATTAAACTCATATTCATTTAGAATATTTATTTTATTATCAAAAACTTTTTTATATTTTTCAACTATTTGTAGGGCTTGGTTAGCCTTAGAAATAACATCTGCAGAATTTCTTAGTACATACCTTTCATTGCCTCTAAACAATGTTATTATTCCTCTTCTTTGGGATATGCTGATTACTAGCGAGCCCGTTTGTTTTGCAGTACGTTCTGCAGTTCTATGCCTTGTACCCGTTTCTGTTGTATAAATTTCAGGTGATGGTATTAGCTGAGTATTTGCATATAAAATTTTTTTAAAATCAGGACTTAATATAATAGCGCCATCCATTTTAGCAAGTTCGTATAACTTGGCTGGACTAAAATCTACATCTAGCTTAAAACCGCCATCAACTAGTTTTAAAACTTCTTCGTTGTCTGCAATTGCTATTAGTGCTCCAGTTTTAGCATTTAATATATTTTCCAATCCATTTCTTATAGGCGTACCAGGTGCTATTAACTTTAAAACCTCTACAATTCCTTCTGCCACTTTAGACTTTCACTCCTTCTGTCAGGTTTTCCAGCATTTTTGTCTATTTTGATATAATCATTCTTCTAAATCTTTGTTTTTCCATTTGCTGTTTTTCAAACCTATTTTCATCTAAACTTGTCTATGACAAGCTTTTAGCCTACGTGTTTTCATAAGTTATTACCTTAACTGCAATCCCTTTATTGCCTCATTTATATTTCTGACACCTATTATATCTAATTTATAGTTTTCTTTCAAGAGTTTTTTGTTACTTTCTGGTATAATGCATTTTTTAAACCCTAATTTTTCTGCTTCTTTTATTCTTTTTTCTATCATATTTACTGCACGGACTTCTCCTGTTAGTCCAACCTCGCCTATTGCCACAACATCTTGTGGTATACTAATGTTTTTAAAACTAGATATACACGCTAGTATAATGCCTAAATCTACAGCAGGTTCTGCTAATTTTATTCCACTTACAACATTCAAATAAACATCTTGTCCACCTAAGTTAATTCCGGCCCTTTTTTCTACCACAGCAATTAAAACGGCTAATCTATTAAAATCTATTCCATTTGCAGTTCTTTTTGGAATTCCAAATACGCTTGGTGTAGTTAATGCTTGTAGCTCAACTAAAAGTGGTCTTGTTCCCTCCATACTAGCTACAATTACCGAACCTGCAGGATTGTCATTTCGCTCTGTAATAAGAATTGATGATGGGTTTGTAATTTCTACCATACCCTCATTTTTCATTTCGAACATACCTACTTCGTTTGTTGAACCAAATCTATTTTTGACACTTCTTAATATTCTGTAAGAAAAATATCTCTCACCCTCTAAATATAATACAGTATCTACCATATGTTCCAACACCCTTGGTCCTGCTATATTGCCATCTTTTGTAACGTGTCCAATTATTATTGTGGTTATTCCATTATCTTTGCACATACGCATAATTCTTGAAGTAATTTCTCTAACTTGGCTAACTGTACCAGCTGCTGACGTAATTTCTTCAGAATACATTGTTTGAATAGAGTCTATAATAACAAGTTTTGGGTTTACAGACATAATTGTGTCCTGAATATTATCAATATTTGTTTCTCCTAAAAACAATAAATCATCATTATTGATGTTTAATCTGTCTGCTCTAATTTTTACCTGTTCTGCTGATTCCTCTCCAGAAACATACAAAACTTTTCCCTCGCCTTTTACTTTATCGCAAAGTTGTAAAATTAAAGTAGATTTACCAATTCCTGGCTCTCCACCAACTAGCACAAGCGACCCTTTAACTAGGCCTCCACCTAAAACTCTATCTAATTCGCCTATGCCTGTGCTCGTTCTAGCCATTTCAATGCCTTCTACCTCTTTTAACTTGCGAGGCATACTTTTTTCTTTGCTAACACTGCTTTTTCCACCAGATGTACTTGATGTATTTGCTACCTTTTCTTCATAAAAACTATTCCACTCATTGCACGCCGGGCACTTTCCTAGCCATTTTGCAGATTCGTACCCACAATTACTGCATACAAAAATTGTTTTTGCTTTTGCCATCATTTCCTCCTTTGGCACTTAAGTGCCTGTCACAAAAGTGCCAAAATGAACATTGCGTGTGACCAAGCAAGCCCTATTACCCAATTTGGTTGCATTGTGCTATTATCTATTTGTTCTCCAAGTAAACCGTGTTCATTACTGCTATTTACTATGAAGTCTATGCACTCTTTTGCTTTTTTGCTCTCTCCTATTTCTTTGTAGTACATTGCCATCCATAGTGTAGAAATTGCCCAAGGGCTGTTTCCTCCTCTATAGTGGTCTCCTTCAAATCTTAGGTATCCTCCTGTGTATGTTCTTAGCCTCATATTTATTTTTTCGACTGTGTTTGTAACTTTCTTTTCATTTGGTTTGTACATTTTAAATGGTACTACTGTTCCTAATACACTTATGTCTGTTATTTCGTCGTTTGTGTTTCTTTTTAGTGTTTTTGTGTTTTCATTATACATATTTGCTTTTATATATTTGTCCATTTCTTTTTTATAAAAGTCTATCTTTTTACTTAATTTGTTTATGCTTTCGAGTTTTAATCTATTTTTTTCTTCGTATTCTGGTTTTAATATTTCATACATTTCTAAGATTGCATTAAATGCTGAATAGATACTTGCAAGTGAATATAAGTGTACTCCTTCATTCATTTCCCATAAGTCATAGCTTACAGGAAGTTTGTTTCTGTTTTCTGTGTGATATGTTTTTTCTATTTCATTTTTTACTATGTCGCTATCATCGTGTAATCCTAGAATGTTGTCCATATATATACACAAGAATTTTACTGCGTTTTCGCACATTTTTAGCATATCTTTTAAGAATTTTTTATCTTTAGTAACTTTATAATGCTCATATACTCCATATACTACTCCAGCTGTTTCGTCTATTTGATATCCCCAGCAAGGTGCTAATCTTCCGTCTGTATAAAATCTCTGTTCCCACATTCCATTTCTGCTTTGGGTGTTTTTGCAAAATACTTTATAAAATTTTTCTGTTTCTTTATTCATCTTTAATTTGTCAAATGCTCTTGTTATAAATACTGCGTCACGTGGCCAGCAGTAACCGTATCTACCACACTGTGTTAGGTTTTCGTCTACTTCTACTGCAGCTGCAACTCCACCCGTTTCTTTATTGGTTAACAATGGGAATAATAGTATACTTCTTTTATATATTTTGTTAAATTTTTTATTGTAGTCACTATTTTCTTCTTTTAATTCAATATTGATATGCTCTTTTACATACTTTTTCCAGTATTTTTGAACTGAACTTTGCTCAGCTTCTACATCTTGTTTTCTGATGTTTTCTATATTTTTCCACATTTCTTCTACATTAACTTTATCATTTTCAAAAATGTATAAGTATATGTCAAGTTCCTTTGTTTCCCCTGGTTTTATAAGTCCTAACTCATAATTTATGCTAGAGTCTGAACTCATTCCTATGTAATCCTTGTCGTGTATAACCCCACTGCCTATATTATTGTCTGTATCATTTAGTTGATGCGCATTTATGTTCTTTTTAGAAAACATACATAATGTATTATTATGGCTATACTGCATTAGCACATTATTTTCTATTTTTGACCCTACCATATTGTTTGGGTTTGATAATAATTTTGAGTGCACTAAAAAGTTTACATTTAAGTCTATTGAGTTATTATTTTTAAATATATATCTTTTTATTAAAACACTATTTTTCATAGATACAAAATCTACTTGCTTAATTTGCAAATTAAAATATGTGTTTTCTATTTCTGTGTTTAGTACATTTGTATCTTCTGTATAGTACTGATTATATCTATTGTTTTGGTCTTCGTGTAAATATATTATGCACGAATCATTTATTTTTACGCCTGTATGGAAATATTCTAAAAATTGCCTAAAGTCTGGCATATTATACATAAGCCTTAGCATTTCTCCATTATATGTAAAGCTTGCAGTTATATCTTTTCCACCAATTATAGCATCATTAAAATACTTATTTTTCATCTGTATATCTCTCCTCATTTTTAATTATTGGTTCTCTACTATTTTTACTATTTGCGCTTCTAATTCTTTTAATCTTTCTTTTATTTTTATTATATCTGCATCTGTATTGTCTTTTTCTAAATATTCTTCTTTAACAATGGTAGACATATCTTCTAATTCTTCTTTTAATGTGTTCATTCTTTCTAATACTTCTAATCTTAAGTATCTTTCTCTAGCTTTATTTTCTGTCTTGCCTATCATTTCAATTTTTTCACCTATTTCATAGGTTTCTCCATAATCTGGAATTGTTATAGGTATGTTTGTATTTTCTTCTAATTTTTGCTTTAATACTATCTGTCCTTCTGGTTCACCGTGAACTAGAAAGATATGTTTTGGTGGAGTAGTAAATGAATATACAAAGTTCATAAGCCACTCTTGGTCTGCGTGGCCAGAGTAACCCTCTATATATTCAATTCTGGCATTTACTGCTATTTCTTCGCCAAATATTTTTACCTTTTTTTCGCCATCTACCAACTTTCTGCCAAGAGTTCCTGGTGCTTGGTACCCTACAAATAAGATTGTGCTGTTAGGATCCCATAAGTGATGTTTTAGATGATGTTTTATTCTTCCAACTTCACACATTCCACTAGCAGAAATTATTATTGATGATTCTTCACTTTCATTAAGTGCTTTTGATTCCTCTGCTGTTCTTGTAAATTTAAGTCCGTTAAACTCTAATGGGTTATCTCCCTCATTTATTATGGCTTGAGTTTCTTCATTAAATAAGTTCATATTTTCCTTAAATACTTCTGTTGCAGATATTGCAAGTGGACTATCAACATATACTGGAACGCTCATCAATTTTTGGTACTTTTTAGAAAATTCTTCGTCATCTTTTTTGTCTTTGATTCTATTTAGTTCATATAATATTTCCTGTGTTCTCCCAACTGCAAATGATGGTATTACTACTGTTCCACCTTTTTCTAAGGTTTCGTATACAATATTTAAAAATACTTCTGCTTTATCATCGTTACGTATATGTAGTCTGTTTCCATAAGTAGATTCCATTACTAAGTAATCTGCATCACTTATCATTGTTGGTGGTGATAAAAGTGGAATATCGTTATTACCTAAGTCACCAGTAAATACAATTTTCTTTGTTTCGCCATTTTCTGTAATCCATACTTCTATAATGCTTGAACCTAGCATATGACCTGCATCATTAAATCTTGCTTTTATATTTTCGTCTATATCAACTATTTCATTATATTGAACAGGTTTAAATATTTCTAAAGATTTTGCTGCATCTTCTGCTGTATAAATTGGTGGGACTGGCTCTTCTCCTTTTCTTTCCCTTTTTCTATTTTTCCACTCTGCCTCCATTTCTTGTATGTGACCACTATCTGGAAGCATTATTGAGCACAAATCACAAGTTGCTTTTGTTGCTATAACGTCATTTCTATACCCCTCGTTATATAGTTTAGGTATTCTACCTGAGTGGTCTATATGTGCGTGTGTAAGTAGCATAAAATCTATTTCATCTACATTAAATAAAAATGGCGCTTCATTTTCAAATTCATCTGCTGCAGAGCCTTGGTACATTCCACAATCTACTAAAAATTTTTTTCCTGCTCCTTCTACTAAAAAGTTAGAACCTGTTACTGTTTTTGTAGCTCCTAAAAAAGTTACTTTCATTAAATTTCTCCTTTCGAACTTAAATTTATTTTTGTTATGTTACTAAATAATGATTTTAAATCTGGGCAATATGTATATTTAGAAAATTTTTGTGGTGACGCGTAAGCGACCAAATTAGTATTTAAACAAATAACTTTATCTTTTTCTTTATTTTTACAGAGTCTATATCTACATTTATTGCACTTTCTAAAATAGTATCGTCATAATATTCTACTGTTAAAATTTTATTTTGATATGAACATTGTATGTTTAAGTTTTGCAAGTTTATCATTTTGGTATCAAATACTTCCTTTAAAATTACATATGTTAAGGCACTATCCTCTGAAAAATTATCCCAAATTTTAAGTTCTTGTGCTTTTTTTATTATAAGTCTAATTATGTCTTCAAACTTTGGTTTCAATGCTTTGATGTCTTTCATATACAATTCCTTATCAATTGGTAAATACCTATAATATCTTATTTTATATATCCATTTAATTAGCTTTTCTTTATTTTCTTCATTTATTTTTGAGATTATGTTCATTGCTTGTTCTAAAAATTCTGTTGCTAATTCTACTAAAGCAACTTCTCTATCAGTTTCTACAATATCATTTAGTAATTTTACTTCTTCTTCTAATTTGCTTTTTTGCTCAACAAACTCTTTTGGCAAAATTATTCTATTACATTCATCTATTTTTTGTATTAAATCTGTTCTTTCTTTATCTAATATTCCTACTAGATAGCTTACACTAAATATTTTTTGCTTATTAGGTAGTTTTTCATTTCGTGCATAGTATTCCTTTTTTAGTAATTCGTTATTGTTTAAAATTTTATCAATTCTTTCTATTTCTTTTGTATAGTCTCTTTTTTCTTGAGAAATTTGATTTATAAATTCTTTTTTATTGTCGAATAGCTGTAATCTTTCTTGTTTTTGAATTCTTATTTTTTCAAAATTATCATTATATTCCAAATCATTAGCTTCACTTAAATATTTTTTTATGGCCATTTTAGTAACTATATTAAGCAATTTCTTTTGATTTTTGCTATTTATACTTTTTTTACCACTAAGCAATACCGTTGTTTGGTAAATATAATTATACTCAATATCTTTTATTTTATTTTTATCTATGTCCCACGACCAGCCATTAAAATCACGTATTACTTCTACTTCAGTATCTATTTTACCAATTTTTAATAGTAAATACATTGGTGATTCCATATATTCGTAAGGCATTTCTATTAAAGTTGGAGATATATCCAAATTTAATATAGCTGTTAACATTACAAGTTCGTTTTGAAAACACACTATTTCCCCATTTTTTCTATCTACTTTAAATAATAAATTGTTTTTTTCCAATTCTTCTGCTTCTGGTGTTCCAGATTTTACTAAAAATATTTTTAAACACTTTTCCTTTATTATGTTAAATAAATTTTCTATGTATTCTCTTTTTGATGGAACTTCCACCTTTACAGTTTCATAGTCTTTATATGCATTTTCAATTTTATATAGCATACTTAACAATAAATTTTTTACATCATAGGAAAATAATTTGTTCTCTAAAATTTTTTCTAATTCGTTATTATAATCTTTTATGTCAATGTTTAATTTTGATAGAATTTTATTTTTTTCCATAAAATTATAATTCCTTCCTAATGTTATTCATTACCACTCATCTTAAGTTCTTCCCATCTTTCTTTTGTCATAAGTACTTCACGTGGTTTACTTCCTTGGAAGCCAGATATTATGCCTCTTTCTTCCATTTGGTCTATAATTCTACCTGCTCTTGCATAACCAACTTTAAAACGTCTTTGGATAAATGATGTGGATGCTTGTCCTGTTTCAACTACAACATCTATAGCTTCCATTAGCAATGGGTCTGTATTATCGTCTTCATCTTGACTGTCTATTTCTTTATCGGTGCTGTTTGAGTTTTCAATTTGTTGTAATATATCGTCATTATATGTTGCTTCACCATTATTTTTTATGAAGTCAACTATTTTTTCTACTTCTTTATCTGAAATAAATGCGCCCTGTATTCTAGTAGGCTTTGGTGCTCCTGCAGGGTAGAATAGCATATCACCTTTACCTAGTAATTTTTCTGCACCTGCCATATCCAAAATTGTTCTTGAATCTACTTGAGAAGATACAGCAAAAGCAATTCTTGATGGTATATTAGCTTTTATTATACCTGTAATTACGTCTACAGATGGTCTTTGAGTAGCAATTACTAGGTGCATACCAGCAGCTCTTGCCATTTGTGCTAACCTACAAATAGAGTCTTCTACATCTTTTGGTGAAACCATCATTAAGTCTGATAACTCGTCGATTATAATTACAATTTGTGGTAATTTTTGTCCTTCTCCTTCTTCTTCTAAAGCAGAATTATATCCTTTTATATCTCTTACGTTTTTGCTCGCAAATAAACTATACCTATTTACCATTTCTTGCACTGCCCAAGCAAGTGCTCCTGCTGCTTTTTTAGGGTCTGTAACTACAGGTATTAGTAAATGTGGTATTCCGTTATATACAGAAAGCTCAACTACTTTTGGGTCCACCATAACTAGTTTTACTTCACTTGGTTTTGCTTTATAAATAATACTTGCAATTAAAGTATTTATACATACAGATTTACCAGAACCTGTACTTCCTGCAATAAGTACGTGTGGCATTTTAGCAATGTCAGTTACTACTTCTTCTCCTGCCACATCTTTTCCAAGTGCAAATGCTAATTTTGATTTATGATTTTTAAAACTATCGCTATCTATAATATCCCTTAATGGTACTATTTCATTTTCTTTATTTGGAACTTCTATTCCTACTGCTTGTTTACCTGGAATTGGAGCTTCAATTCTTATAGTTTCTGCTGCCAAGCTAAGTGCTATATCATCTGCTAAGTTCGCAATTTTACTTACTCTAACACCTTCTGCTGGCTTTAATTCGTATCTAGTTATTGCTGGTCCTACAGATACATTTTCGACTTTAGCCGATACGCCAAAGCTATATAATGTTTTCTGTAAACGTGTTGCAGTATCTGCAACAGCCTTTTTGCCACCTTTTATAGCTTTTTTATCTCCCTCTGCTAATAATTGTACTGGTGGAAATTCATAATGTTCATCTTCTACAGTTAGAGTATGCTCTAATTGTAGTACTTGTTTTACCTTTTCCTCTTTTGTTTCTTGCTCTGCTTTAAACAAATTAGCTTCTATTTCATTTGGATTACTTTTTTCTTCTTTTTTGTCTTTTAATCTTCCACCTATATTAAATGGTATTAAATCATCATTAGAATGGTCGTATTTTTTTAGTTTTTTATCTTTTTTCTTTTCATCTTCTTCTGAATTATCATTCAAATTTATAGTTAACTGTTCTGCTAATTGCTCTGCTTCTCTTCTTTGCTCTTCTTTTTCTCTTAATCTACGCTCTTTTTTAGTTTCTTTTCTTTCTTCTACATCCTCATTCATTCTAGCAAGTTTTGCTTCTTCACGCTCTGCTCTTCTTTCTTCTTTTTCTTCTCTCTTAGAATCTATAAAATCTGCAATCATTTCTGCAGGCTTAATTCCGAAGATAAATACTAGCAATATTGCTCCTATTCCAATACATAATATTACAGTTCCAATTTCGCCAAGTAACCCTATAAGCCAAAATGCTATTGCAGTACCTATTGCTCCACCACCATTGTTAGTTTCGCCTAACTCATAGCCTCTTTCTACTACTGATGAAAAATTACCATTTTCATCTAAATTGCCATTAGAAAATTGAAACACACTAAGCACAGTAGCTATGCAAAGTAAAAAAATTCCATATTGTATTAGTTTTGATATTAAATATTCTTTATCCTCTGAGGTCATATAGATTGCTATTAAAAATGTGCCAATTGGAATAATATATTTTATAGCCCCCATAATTCCACCCAAGATAGGGCTTAAATGCTCTCCTATATAACCAGATTTTGTATATATTAGAATAGCTAGTAGTATGCTTATTAAAATCATAAACACTACTGCTACGTTTATATCTAAGCCTTTTTTTGTATTTTTTTTGCTTCTTTTTCCTCGTTTAGCCAAAGTATTTTCCTCCTTCGAAAATATCTATTTAGTATATCCCTTGGTATTATATCACAAGGTTATTTAAAAGCAAACAGAATTTTAAAATTGTAACAAAAATGTAATAAAAAATGGACAAAAGGCTGTAGTTCCATTTGTCCACTTTTCTATTTCAACTCTTTTCTATTATTTTGTATTATTTTTAAAGCATCTTCTAATGCTACTTCAATTCCGGCTAAAACTCCATCTGCATATTCTTCAGTTCCACTTTTTATTTCTCTTGACATTTCGTTTGCAGTTTCTATTATTTCTACTTTTTTCTCATAAGCTTTTTTAGTAATTTCGTGCTCGTCTATCATAGATATAATTCTGTTTTCTGCTTCTTTTATTATTTCATCGGCTTCATTTTGAGCTTCTACTAATATTCTTTGTCTTTCTTCTTTTATCCATTTTGCTTGTTTTAGTTCATCTGGTAATTTTAATCTTATCTCTTTAATTATATCTAAAATGTCATCTTTATTAACTATGCATTTGCTTGAAAAAGGTACTTTTCTACTTTTATCTAGCATATCTTCTAACGTTTCTAATAAAGTAAATATTTCCATAACTTTACTCCTTTCGACTTAAGAATATTAGATAAACTCTGCCATATTTTCTTAAATCATATACTTCTACTGGTATTTTTTCTAATTCTTTTAAATCTCTTTTATCCTCGTCTGTTTCTACTATTATTATTCCGTTTTTATTTAATAAATCTAAGGATATTATTTTTTCTACTGCTTTTACAGCTAAATCTTTTTTATAAGGTGGGTCTATAAATACCACATCTATTTTTTTATTTTCTTTTTTTAGTTCGTCTAAGCATTTTTTGTAGTCTTGCTCATATACTTTAGATTTATTTATAAATCTAGTTTTTTCAATATTTTTATATATCATTTGAGTTGCTTGATGAGATTTTTCGCAAAAGACTGCCTCTTTTGCTCCTCTGCTTAAAAATTCTATTCCTATTGCACCACTTCCAGCAAATAAGTCTAGCACTGTGCTGTCCTCAATTTTGTCTCTAATTATGTTAAATAAAGATTCTTTGACTCTATCTAATGTTGGTCTTGTTGCAAGGCTATCTATTGAATTTAATTTTGTACCTCTTGCTGTACCGCTAATAACTCTCATAACCACCTCTGCTGATATATCATATATATATTTTATATTTAATTTCTTATATGTCAATATTATTAACACAAATGTAATAATTATTTAACAGTTTTGTAATACTGTTATATTCCTGTAATATTACGTATAGTACTTCTAGTTTAACCTGTTTTATATTGAATTTTAAAGGTTAGAAAAAGCTAGGCTCTTATACCTAGCTCTTCTTTTGTACATATTAGTCATCTTTGTTTACATCTTTAATCAATTCTAATTGTGATATTAGTAATGATTCCATTTTGGCTTTATATACATCAAATTGCTTTTTTAATTCATCAAATTCTCTTGTTTTTGCAGAAATTTGTTGTTCTAATTCCATTAGTTGGTTTTTTGCAGTAGCCTGTGCATCTCTTATTATTTGCTCTGATTCTTGTTTTGCAACCTTTTTTATTTCGTCAGCAGTACTTTGGGCCATTACTAAAGTATTTTGTAACGTTGTTTCTAAGTTTTTATATTTAACTAAACTTGCTTCTAATTCAGATATTTTGCCTTTACTTTCATTTGATTCTTTATATAGTTTTTCATAATCTGCTGTTAGCTCGTCTAAAAAATTATCAACTTCTTCTACACTATAGCCATTCATCATTTGTTTTGCAAATTTCTTGTTTTCTATATCTAATGGTGTGTACATATTGTCCCCCCTAAGCTCTTTATATAACTATATTTAATTATTTGAATTGTTTCTTAGCCACGAAACAGATAATTTGTTTTTTATTTCTTCTCTAGCCATTTCATTTGTTATATCATAATTAAATGGTGCTACTAAAAATATAGAGTTTGACACTTTTTGTAGGTTTCCATCTAATGCGTGAACTGCACCACTAACAACATCAACTATTCTTCTAGCTACGTCTTTGTTAACGTATTCTAGGTTTACAATAATTGATTTTTTCTCCTTTAATAAATTACATATACTTTCTGATTGCTCAAAAGTTGTAGGTTGGCAAATAACCATCTTTACTTGTTGAGTTTGTGGCATATTAACTACTTTATTGTTTCTTCTGCCCCAAATTTTTCTATCTTCTTCCTCTTCTTCTTGGTTTTCTATATCTTCATTTTTATCATAATCTATTTCTTCTGTTTCTTCTTCGTCTTTTTCTGGTAACCCTAACATTCCCCATACTTTTTCCATAATAGCTCCTGACATTCAAATAACCTCCTTAAAATTCGTCCTTGGTTTTACTTGATATAGTATCTATCATTTTTTTAATATTGTCAATAGTTTTTTAATTATTGTAATATTTTTTTAATATATTTGTAATATAAATGTAATATTTCTTTGCTATTTTATGAACTAATTTATCAATATTTCATCATATATTGCAATATTAGGCATATTTCTTATTTCTGATGCAGTATACCCTAATTCGGTTAGTTCATCACTTGTATAATTTGTAACAATTGAGTATTTCTCATTTGTTTTTAATACTTTTACTAAAATTTTATCTTGGTACCCTATTCTGGTTCTTATTACATAAGATATTTCTTTTCCGTTTTTTTCTTCTGTAGATATAGCAGTGTTTGGTATTCTTAAACCAGAACTACTCCACCATATAATACTGAATGAAATTTTTCTATATGCTGTTAGTTCTTCTACACCCTCATCAATTTTTAAAGTTAAAATATATTCTTTGTCTTCCGTGGTTTTATATTCTATGTCTGCTTTTACTTCTTTTCCACTAGGTAACCTAATTGTTACAGTATCTCCAACTTCTGCTTTTTTAGCATATTCTGAATCTAGTACACACACAATATAGCATTTATAGTTATCTACTATTTTTCCCTCTTCACTGCTCATTGGTATAATTTGTCCAGTTTTTAAATTTAGGTCTTCTAAAAATTCCTTTGTGTATTTTCCAAAATCACTAGTTGTTAAAATATCTTCATAACCATCTACTCTATATGAAACTATTCCGCTTTTTGTGGCTTCTATGTATTCTTCTCCAGAAGTTAGTTCGTTTTCGTATTCACTTCTTTGGTTTATTAGTTTTTTTAAGTATGAACCTGCTGGACTTTGTTCACCAGCAATTTTAGATTTTTTGCTCATACTGCTAATAATTTCGTCCTTACTATTTTGTATTACTTTTAAATCACTTTCTCCATACAAATTGTATAGTTTAGTGTCTATTTGGTCTTCTAATGCTTTTGTATCAGATGTTGGAGCTTTTTCTGTTTTTTCCATTGCTTCATCTATTTTTTCGTCTAAGTCTTTTATTTTTTGAACTAAACTTTCTTCATTATTTGAATAGTATCTAAAAATTGATTCGCCTTTTGCTACTTTTTCGCCCTCGGTTTTTATTTGTTCTATTCCGTTTTTATAGTTTTCGCCTCTTATAACCTCTTCGTCTCTTACCATATACCCTATTGCAATTTCTTCTTCACGTACTTGCCCCATTTCAACATACACTGTATCTGTTGGCTTGCGTATTAGTCCAACTACCATATATATTATGTATATTAAAACGCACGCTAATAAAAGCAATAGTATTTTTTTTCTATGCTTTTTTAGAAAATTTATTAACTTATTTCCATTTTTTATGTTCTTTTCTTTACTTTTCACATTTGTTGTTTCTTCCACTGTATTCCTCCAAAATAATATTTATATTATTTTGTATATCTCCTAATCCATCAAGCCAAATTAAATTATCATATTTTCTAAACCACGTCAACTGTCTTTTTGCATATCTTCTTGTTTCTTGTTTTATTTTTTCTATCATTTCATCTTTTGAGCACTTACCATCCAAATATTCTACAACTTCTTTGTAGCCAAGTCCCTGTAATGCTGTTGGTAATTTTTCATATTTTTTACACAATTTTTGAACTTCTTCTATTAGTCCCTGTTTTAGCATAATGTCAACACGTAAGTTAATTCTTTCATATAATTTTGCTCTGTCCATATTTATACCAAATAATAAATAATCAAACTCTGGTTGTTTTTTCCTAGATTCTATTTCCAACTGAGTTTTAGTTTTTCCCGTTGCTTTATATATTTCTAAAATTCTAAAGATTCTTTTTTTATCATTATGGCTAATTTTTTTTATTGCATCAGGGTCTATTGTTTCTGCCTTTTTGTAAAGGCTCTCTAAGCCATCTTCTTTTTCGATTTTTTCTAATTCTTCCCTGTATTTTAGGTCTACCTCTATTTCATTATACTCAATATTGTATATAAGCGACTCTAAATAAAGCCCTGTACCTCCGACAATTATAGGAACTTTGCCTTTTGAAATTATTTCTTTTATGGCAGAAGTTGCATCTTTTTTATAGTCTGCTACACTATACCTTGCATCAGGAGAAACGCAATCTATCAAATAGTGCTTTATTCCTTGCATTTCTTCCGATGTAGGTTTTGCAGTTCCTATAGTCATATCTTTATAAATTTGCATAGAATCACAAGACACAATTTCTCCATTTAGTTTTTTAGCTAATTCTATAGATAGCTTTGTTTTTCCAGAAGCTGTTGGTCCACATATAACTATAACTTTTGGTTTACTCACGACTACCCACATTCCTTTCTAAAATGCAATTTTGTCAACATCAAGATTGTACTCCTTTTATTCTGTTACATTTGCTGTATCATTTACTATAACATCATTTACCACATTGCTTGTGTTAGTTTCAGTGTTTTCGTCTATTTCGTTTACTGTGATATTATTTCCGTTTGACTCTAATGTATTAGTAATTTGATTTACATTATCAGTTGTGTCGTTTGTAATTATGTTGGATTGTTCCGCTTCTAGCTGATTTGCTGTCTCTTGTTCTACCTGACTATTTTTATTTGTAATCATTTTTACGACTTGATTTTGTATGTTTTCAAAGTATACACATTCGATAATAAGTAAAATAAATAAAATTACTCCAAGTACTACTCCTCTGTTTCTTAAAACTGTGCCGTTAATTCCTCCGTCTTTAAATTTACAAAAAGACCTTGCAAACAAAGGAAGTACTATTATTCCATTTATTGGAACAAATAAGAAAATTATTAAATCTTTTCCTACATCAGATACTTCTGTCATTTCTACATTTCTAGTACTAATCCAATATACAACTGATGTAAGCATATACATTATTGCAATTCCAATTGCTATAAATATTAGCTTTTCTTTTGGCGTTCTATCTGTAAGCGAACGGTACATAAGAAGTATTGAAACAATGTTTAAAATTAGTATAAACAAAATAATAATCAACATAATTTATCTCCTTTTATCTCCTAGAAAACTTTTTCTCTATATCTGTTTTGGTCATTCGTATAGCTGTTGGTCTACCGTGTGGGCACGTAAATGGGTTTGGAAGTAATAATAATTTTTGCATTAAACTATCAACCTCTTCTTTAGTTAGTGCCATATTGGCCTTTACAGCTGCTTTGCACGCAACCGTTGCTATAAACTTTTCTTCAATCTCTTGTTTTGCTGTTCTTGCTACAGTATTTATTTCATCCAATGTCTCTAAAAATAGCTCTTTTGTGTCTAAGTCTAAACATACAGTTGGCACTCCACTTAATTTTATAGTGTTTTCACCAAATTCTTCTAATACAAATCCTGCTTTTTCAAAAATTTCCATATTATCTTTTGCTATTTGCATATCTTTGTGACTTAAAGTTATAATGTCTGGAAGAAGCATTAACTGTGAATCTTTATTTGTGTCACTGTAATAGTTTGCTTTTATTTTTTCATACATTATTCTTTCGTGTGCAGCGTGCTGATCTATTATGTATAGCTCACTATTCATTTCAATAATTATGTATGTAGAAAAAGCTATACCTATAAATTTGTAATCTGGTATATTGTTTTGAGGTAATTTTTCAAATATTGAAACATTTTCGGCTGTTTTCAAATCATTTGAGCTTACTGTATATTCTGAGTTTTCCTCTTCTACTTTAACTTCTTCCTTTTTTGGTTTGCCAAAAGTTAGAGCATACATTTCATCAAAATTTTTGTAATTTGGTTCTTGTGCTATAGTACCTGTATTCTCAGCCATAGATTCTTTAGCAACTGTATTTATAGGTTCTGCTAAATTTTGTTTATCGTTGTTTTCTAGTTTTGGTTCTTCAACTTTAGCTGTATTGTTTAATGTAGAATTTGCAGTTTCATAATTTATACCATTTTTGTTATTGTATATATCTGCAATGAAATTTTGCGTATCATCTATATTTTTTCGTTCTTCTACAAGTTCATCCTTTTTTCTTCCAAATAAACCAAACAAACCTCCTCTTTTATGCTCTTTTTTGTCTTCTTCGTCATCTTCTTTAAAAAATCTATCTAGTGTGCTTATTCTAGTAGTATCTTGTTCTGCTTTTTGCTCGATATTTGCTTGATTTACTGCTGTAGAATCTGCTAGATTGTTTTCTGTTTTTGCACTTGCATATGAGTCTGATATATTACTTTCTTGTCTTGCACTTGCATATGAATTGGCTATATTATTTTCTGGTATTGTATTTGCAAATGGGTTATTCAAATTACTTCCAACTTTAGTTGAGCTATCTAATTTCCAAGCCCCATTAGTTTGCATTTGTTTATCTAATTCAATTTTAGTTTTATCTGGTATTAAATCTTCTTTTAATAAGCTATCTTTAATAGCGTGATATACCGCTTTAAATACTTGATTTTCGTCTTCAAATCTAACCTCTAATTTTGCTGGATGTACATTAACATCTACCTTTTTTGGGTTCATTTCCATATTTAACACTAAGAACCCATATTTGCCTATTGTAAGTAGCCCTTTGTAGCCCTGCTCTGCAGCACTTGTTAAAAGTTTGTCTTTTATGTATCTTTTATTTACAAAAAATAACTGATTAGACCTATTTGAACGTGCTATAACTGGTTTTCCCACTACTCCAGTTATTTTTATGTCTTCGTAACTATAATTTACATCAATAATATTATCCGCAATATCTTTTCCATAAATGCTATATATTACTGACTTCATATCCCCATTTCCAGAAGTTTGTATAATAACCTTTCCAGAATTAACAAGTTTAATTGATATTTCTGGATGTACAAGTGCAATTCTTGTTACAACGTCTTCAATATAACCTGCTTCTGTAAAGTCTTTCTTTAGGAATTTATACCTTACAGGAGTATTATAAAATAAGTCTGTTACAGTTATTGTGCTTCCTTTAGGACATCCAGCATCTTCTACATTTATTATATCTCCGCCTTTAACTTCTACTTTTTTACCTATTTCATTATTTTCTGTTTTTGACACTAATTCGACGTGGCTTATGGCTGCAATACTTGCCAAAGCCTCTCCTCTGAACCCCATAGAAGTTACAGTTTCCAAATCTTTTGCTTCTCTTATTTTACTTGTAGCGTGTCTTTCAAATGCCATTTCCATATCGTCTGGCATAAAACCTTTTCCATTATCTGTAATTCGTATATATGTTATACCACCATTTTTTGTTTCTATATTTATTTTATTTGCACCTGCATCTATAGAGTTTTCTACTAACTCTTTTACTACAGAGGCTGGTCTTTCTATAACCTCGCCTGCTGCTATTTTATTTATTGTTAAGTCATCTAATAAAACTATATTACCCATTTTTTCCTCCATTTGAGTTTGTTTGTAATTTTTACGTGTGTTTTTTTGTTGCTCTTTTGTCCATTCCATAGAATTATATCATTAAACTACGTTTTTTGTATAGTTTTTTACAAAATTTTTACAATATATTTTTTGTGTAAGCATCAATGAAAAAGATGTGTTGGTATAGCCTCTTTCTTTTAGGTTACTTTCGTACTTTCTATCTGCTATCTGTTTCTTTGCACTTGCTAGTACTTCCTCTATTGTTTCATTTTCAAAATTATCTTGAAAAAAGTTATCTACAATTATGCAGATAACTTGATTTTTCCGAGATGAATTTTCTATTGCTTCGAAGTCACATTAAAGTGCAAGCACAACAACGCGGAAAGTATTATCACTGTATGTATCATTATAATCATTATCATAATAACCATAAAACGCAAACATTCCGGCAGAAGAACCAATATTGCAATTGCCACCACGTATGAAGAAAATGTTTGAATCTGGAAAATAAGAATAATCACTGTACCAACTACTATTTGAAATTGAACTACTACTTGATGTTTCATACACAGCATCTCCATAGCATTCTACTAATACCGATTCCTGATAACTTGAGTATATATCTTTATATCTTGATGGTGCATTTACTAAACTTGATCCATAGCTTCCACCACTTTTCACATATCCAGCCACACACTCCCAGGTCCCTCCACTCATATCGTATATTCCTGTTACATTACCAGTAGTACTTTGTCCTATGTTCGTTATGTATGAAGTTCCACTTCCTCCTCCTGTATAAAAATCACTATTACTATTTATACTTACTTCACTATTCTTCCCATATTTACTTTGTGCTAAATATGCTACTGCTCCCCACTCTGTGTTTTTCATCATATGTGGGTCTACTTTACTATCGTCTGTATTTAATCCATAACTATTTCCACTATTATTCATTCCTACGCAATTATTATAAATTGTGCTTACATTTATGTTTCTCCAACTTTGCACTCCGCCTTTGATTTGTACTTTGCCTCCATTACTACTTGTTTCAAACTTTCCTACCCAATATCCAGCTAATGGCACTCCGTCCCAATTAAATGATGGATGTACTACGTAATCCGTCATTTCTGTCCCAGTATTTGCATTTGGGTATGACATTTTACTACTATAATCTTCACCATCTTTTGTTTTATTTTGTGTATCTAAAAATACTATTTCTATTGTTCCTGCATTACTTCCACTTTGATGGTACATACTTGTTATTTTGTAAGCATACCTTGGTACCCATACTAACATACTATATGTGCTATTTTCATCTAATACTTCGTAATTTCCTAATTTACTAAATGTTGCATCTCCTAACACTATATTGGCCCACTTTTTTTTGCTATAATTGTACCATTCTTCGTCTGTCGCTGTGGTTTTTACCCAGCCTGTTCCGTTTACATATTTTACTGGTGTCATTCCGTCACTTACCTGTGGACCTACTGCTAATATATTATCTATTGGATCTCCTGGCCCTAGTTCTGGCTCATCTCCACTGCCTCCTCCAGGATTACATCCTTCTCCCGGCTCTGTTATTTCTGAATCTTCTGCCATTATATTTGCATACTCTGTTAATAGCGAATTCATTTTTTCAGTTTGTTGTGCTACCTCATTTTCTGCTGAATTTTTTGAATTTTTTGCACTCTGTATTAGTCCATTCGACTGCATTTATTGTTACTGTAGATAATATTATTAGTATTATTATGTTTAGTATGTTATCGATGGTTAGGCTGTAAAAAATCAGACT
>CALXRZ010000002.1 GCA_944391015.1 uncultured Clostridia bacterium
AAGAAAAAATTGACAAAAAAATTAAGCATTTTAAATGCTTACATCAATTTTATATTTTCAAAAGTGTCAAACTCCCGGGACTAGTAAGGTCGTTCTCTACATCTTATAAGTAACTCTATTTAATCCCCACCTTCTGATAGAAGGTGGGGAAATCTTTTGTGTATACTTTAAGAAGTATATTCTTTTAAAAAAGTAAAATATTTCCTAAACTATAGCATTATGTAAAATAATATGATATAATATAGTTACGCTTAAACACATATAGTAGAAAGGGGTTCTAAAAAATGCGAACCAGAGACTACAGAGTATCAAAAACAATGAAGGATCTCAAGGAGATGAAGCATAACGGAAAGAAATTCGTTATTTGGTCTTTGCCAAATAAGGAAGTAAAGGCACAAGTGGAAAAACGGTATAATACTATACCGTGGATATTCGAGCTAAAAACAAGAACATTTAGCAGAGTTGCGACAAAGCCTACTCTGATTAAGGATGTTCATTACGCCAAAAAGAGAGGCAAAGACAGAATGTCTCTTCACTTAGAGAATAGCGAGATTTCTATATTACAAGAATATGGTGTACAATATCGTGAGGCAAAATATATGATTGTCCTAAATGAATAATTTTTGGCAACGAGTATGCAAAACTAACCCCTTTAACGCCCTGCTGGAAAATTTCTGGCAGGGCGTTCGCTACGTCATAAATTTTGTAAATAAGGTACGATACATTTGATAAAACTATTATTACAGGATAACTTGGTAATAGTGCCTAGATTTTATTAAACACCATTATCCAGTAACAGTATATTAGCAAAAGACCACAAAACCTCTTGCTAAAAATTTGAAAGTAATATATAATAACATTGAAATTTTAAGGTATATATAAAGGAGGAATTTTTTATGCCATTAGTAACAACTAAGGATATGTTTGAAAAATCTATGAAGGAGAAATTTGCAATAGGTGCATTCAATGTAAATAATATGGAAATTATACAAGGAATAGTAGATGCAGCAGCTGCACAAAACTCACCAGTTATTCTACAAGCCTCTTCTAGTGCAATAAAATATGCAAGAATAGGATACTTAAGAAAAATGGTGGAAGCAGCATTAGATGAATACGATATTCCAGTAGCACTACATTTAGATCACGGACCAGATTTTGAAACTTGTAAAATGTGTATAGATAACGGTTTCTCATCTGTAATGATAGACGGTTCTAAATATGATTTTGAAGAAAATGTTGCATTGACTAAAAAAGTAGTTGATTATGCTCATTCTAAAGGAGTAGTAGTTGAGGCAGAGCTTGGAAAATTAGCTGGAGTAGAGGATGAGGTTAATGTAGAAGCAAAGGATGCAATGTATACAGACCCAGACCAAGCAAAAGAATTTGTTGAGAGAACAGGTTGTGACTCTTTAGCCATAGCTATAGGTACAAGCCACGGAGCGTATAAATTCAAAGGAGAAGCAAAACTAAGATTTGATATATTAGCTAAAGTTAAAGAGAGAATACCAAATACTCCAATAGTATTACACGGAGCATCAACAGTTATACCAGAACTTGTAGAAATGTGTAACAAATATGGAGGAGACATACCAGGTGCAAAAGGTGTACCAGATGAAATGCTACACGAAGCAAGCTTATCTGGAGTGTCAAAAATAAATGTAGATACTGATTTAAGATTAGCTATGACAGCAGCCATAAGAAAAGTATTTGCAGAAGAACCATCAAAATTTGACCCAAGAGCATATTTAACTCCTGCAAGAGACTTAATTAAACAAACAGTAGAGCATAAAATAAGAGATGTATTCGGTTCAAGCAACAAAGCATAATAAATTTGCAAAAGGGGGACGGACCTAACTTGTAAATATTATCTAAAATAAATAATTCTAAGTAAAATCTAATCTTTATCACCGAAAATAGGCCTATTATTGTTACTGGATAATGGTGCCTAGATAAAGAAAAATACTATTACCCGGTAACCAATTATTGCTGTAGATAGGCAATTTTAGTTGACATATACAATAAAAAACTATATAATATAAAAATCACGATATACATTTTTATGACTTTAGGAGGAAAAATTATGCTTAAAAAGATTGCAACTTTCTTCGTGGTATGGGCTATTGTTATTTTTGCTTATTTGCTGGTGTTTTCAATTATTGAACGGTTAAAGTGGAAAACAACTAGAAAAGTAGTAATCACAGTTGACGACAACGAACTTTTGAACTTGAAAGAGTTGATCAAGCTTTATCCAAGCAATGTAAGAATCTTTTATGGCGTTTTAGAATATGAAGATTTCATTTTTTACGCAAATCAAACTTTTGGTGCCAATATTTCAAAAATATATATGACACCTGCAAACTATCGTAGAGTAGTATATTCTTTAATTGATGATGGAACCGGTGCTTGGATTGATTGGTTAAAAAGTAAAATTAAGCAAAAAAAAATTAACTTAGAAACCGAAAAAGTTTTATTTAGAATCAATGAGCAAGACAGAGGAGAAATTGTAGAATTTAAGTAAAGCATAAGAAAATTTTATATTCCTGAAAGGGCCTTTTACTATAATTAGTAAAGGGCCCTTGGCATAGCTGGGAAATTTAGTTTTTTAAACTCATCTGTTTTCGCATTCGAATTTCAGCGTCCCTTTTAGCAATATCTTGCCTTTTATCATATAGCTTTTTACCTTTGCCGACACCAAGTTCTATTTTTAAAAAATTTCCATTAAAATACAAACAAATAGGAACTAAGGTCAATCCTTTTTGCTTTATTAAACCTGTTAATTTATTGATTTCTCTTCTATTCAAAAGAAGTTTTCTAGTTCGTAAAGGGTCTTTATTATATATATTACCGTGCTCATATGGACTTATATGCATACCATAAATAAACACTTCACCATTTTTTATATTGGCATAACTATCTTTTAAGTTTACTTTGCCATTGCGAATTGATTTTATTTCTGTACCTGTTAAAACAATACCTGCTTCATAAGTATCTTCTATTGTATAATTATGTTTCGCAGTCGGATTATTTGCAACTATCTTTTTCATAATAACCTCACATTTCAATTCTCACAAAATTGCACAAAACAATGCTTTGGTACAATCTATGAGGACAAATTTATTTATGTTTTTAATTATATCACTTATATGCCTAATTGTGAAGATTATTAAGAATAATTATGACAATAAACAAATAGCTAGCAAACTAAATTACTAGCTATACATTTGATATTGTTTTAGACAACAAAATTCTGAGGTACCTACTGCAATTTTTTATAGATGCCCCTTATTCATCATCTGAATCTATATATAAGTCATTAGTGTTTCTTTGTTTTATATATGCCCAAATTAAAATTCCTATAGCAAGGGCAGTAATACCTATAATAATCCAAGTCCAAGTATTTGTACTCATACCAGCAACAGTTACATCATCAGTAGCAGTTCTAGTGGCAGTGTAACCTCCACCATTATTATTATCTGTAGCTATTCCACCAGCCATAGAATTTTCGGTATTGTTCATACCATTTTTTACATCAGATACAACATTCTGAGTACCTTGACCTACAGTGTTTATACCGTTTTTTATGCCTCCAGAAATTGTATTTCCTGCATCTTCAAGCATATTTTCGGCGCCACCAACCATATTTCTTACACCATTTGCAACATTATCCATCGCAAATACTGGTATAGAAATTGATATAAGTAATATAGCTATAATAGAAACTATTAAAAATCTTTTTTTCATCATAAACCTCCTTCAACTGAATATAAATTTTTATTCTAAATTTGCATTTAAAATAAAAGCTCTATTTATATTATTTCTTTTTTAAAATAAAATATACAAAAAAAGTCCAACTTTTAATATTAGTTGAACTTTTAAAATAAATTTTGAAATTATAAAAAAATTTTAATTTTTTAATCTAATAAGTATTGCTATTGCAAGTAATATAAGAATAACTCCTACAGTAATTACTAAAATATTTAATACATTAGAAAAGCTCATATTTTCCTGTGCTATACTACTTACTCCAGATGGTGCAACAGAACCACCAATATTATCTTGCTCAAAATTATCATCTGCTAAGGTGTCATTTGTATCTACAGTATTGGAATCTGTGATAGTATTTGAATCAACTGCATTTCCATTATCAGTAACACTGTTTGAGTCAGTTGCAGAATTTGTATCTGTTTGATTTTGGTTTTCTAAATTCATATTTATATCTGTAGCATAAACTAAAGTTGTAACAGAAAATAATATTATAACTAAAATAACTAAAGTTTTAAAAATTCTTGACATTTATATCCCTCCATAAATTTAATCCTATGTTACATACATAATCATACACAAAAATGGAAAAAAAGTCTAGTATATTTATAAATTTTTTAAAACTTTATCCATTTATGAAGCAAAAAATAAAAGCATTTTTAACTTCATAAATAGAAATTGCTTTTACACGTGATAAGTTACTGGATAATAAAATTTTATTCAAAAAGGCTTGTCAAAAACAAACCTAAATTATATAATATATTCTGTTTAAAGACCTCTTCGTTTTATTTTAGAGGTTGACAAAAGCTAAACTAGTACTATTGGAGGCTAAAATGGAAAATTTAAAAGGTTTAACAAATGAAGAAGTAAAAGAAAGAATAGAAAAGGGGCAAGTAAACAGCTCAAATACAAATAATTTGAAATCAAACTGGCAAATTGTAAGAGACAATGTTTGTACATTGTTTAACTTATTCAATTTAATAATTGCAATTGCGCTAGCGTGTGTTCATGCATATACCAATATGGTATTTATTCTAATTATTATTGTAAATGTGTTAATTGGAATAATTCAAGAAATTCACGGAAAAAATTTAGTAAAACAATTATCAATTTTAACAACAGCAAAAACAAAAGTTATAAGAGATGGGGAAGAGAAGGAGATAAATATAAATGAAATAGTATTAGATGATGTGGTACTTTTATCACAAGGTGACCAAATTCCATCTGATTCAGTTGTATTAGATGGAGAAGTAGAGGTTAATGAAGCACTTCTTACCGGTGAATCTGATACAATTTTAAAGAAAAAAGAGGACAAGCTTTTGTCTGGCAGTTATATAGTTAGTGGAAAATGTTATGCAAAAATAGAAAAAGTAGGAGACGACAACTTTGCAAACCAAATAATAAATGCTACTAAAAAGCATAAAAAAGTAAACTCAGAGCTTTTAAATTCAATGAAAAAAGTTACAAATTTTACAAGCTTTGTAATAATACCAGCTGGAGTAATCTTGTTTGTCCAAGCGTATATATTTAGAGAGGTAGATTTACAACAATCTGTAATAGCTACTGCAGCAGCACTTTTAGGTATGCTTCCAAAAGGCTTTGTATTACTTACAAGTATATCGCTTGAGACAGGTGTAATAAAACTAGCCAAGAAACAAGTTTTGGTGCAAGATTTATATAGTGTAGAAACCTTAGCACACATAGATACTTTATGCTTAGACAAAACAGGAACTATAACAGAAGGAAAAATGAAAGTTATAGATGTAGAAAAATACAACGAAGCTGTACTTCCAGATACATTAGAAAATATAATGAATTCATATGTAAATCTAACAGATGATAGCAACAGTACATTTAATGCATTAAAAAATTATTTTAATGGTGAGTCAAAATACGAAAAACAAAGCGATATTTCTTTTTCATCTGAAAGAAAATGGAGCAGTGTTACTTTTAAAAACTTAGGAACAATTATAGTAGGTGCGCCAGAAAGATTATCTGCAATGGCAAATGTGGAGTTACCAAAAAGCATTGTAGAAGCTCAAGAAGATGGAAAAAGAGCTCTATGCATTGGATATACTAAAGAAGAAATTAGTGTTGAACAATTACCACATATAAGCTTAGTAGCAGGAATAATATTAGCAGACCCTCTAAGAAAAAATGCAAAAGAAATGCTTGGATATTTTAAAACACAATCAGTGGACATAAAAATTATATCTGGTGACAATCCAATAACTGTTTCAACAATTGCAAAAAGAGCAGGCTTAGAAGATTATGAATCATATATAGATTTATCAACACTTAAATCTGATGCAGAAATAGTAGATATAGTTGATAAATATAGTATATTTGCAAGAGTATTGCCACAGCAAAAAAGTATAATAGTAAAAGCACTTCAAGCTAAAGGACATAGTGTAGCAATGACAGGAGATGGGGTAAATGATGTAATTGCATTAAGAGAATCAGACCTAAGCATTACATTGCCAGAGGCAAATGACGCGGCAAAACAAGTATCACAAATAGTACTTCTAAACCAAGACTTTAGTGTATTAAAAGATGTACTAATGGAGGGAAGAAGAGTAGTAAACAACCTTACAAGTGTTGCAAGAATCTTCTTTATAAAAACAATATATTCAGTACTTCTATCGCTATTCTGTATAATAACAAATACTGCATTCCCATTTATACCAATACAAATAACACTAATAGACTTAGTAATAGAAGCATACACATCATTCTTCATATCATTTGAACCAAATAATAAACCTGTAAAAGGAGTATTTTTGCACACCGTTCTGCGAAATGCAGCACCATTTGCAATAGTAATATTGCTTAACATCATATTCTTAACATATATGGGACCAGTACTTGGAATAGCAGAAGGACCACTTGTAACAATAATGTACTTACTAATAGGCTTTGTAAGCATCTTAGCTGTTTTAGAAGTATGTATACCATTTAACAAATTACACGCATTCTTATTCAGCACAACATTTATAGGCTTCTTTGTAGCAGTATACTTGTTTAGAAGCATATTACATATATCAGATATAACAATGAATGAGTTAGGCATATTTGTTGTATTTGCAGTAATTAGTGCGATAGTGCTAACAATAAAGCAAAAGATATATAAGAAATTGGGATATTAGAAAATTATGTCAACAAAATTAGAAAAAGGGGACAGTCCCCTTTTTCTAATTTTGTTTATTTGGCTTATTTTGCAACTTTAGCTAAAAATTGCATATCGGATGGTAGTTCTGCAATAAAAGTAACCTCTTCTCTAGAAATAGGATGAATAAATTTTACTCTGTATGAATGTAAAGCTTGCCTGTGTATTAAATTTGATGGATTACCATATAGGGTATCGCCTAAGATAGGATGTCTTATATAACTAAGATGTACTCGTATTTGATGTGTACGACCTGTTTTTAAATTGCATTTAACGATTGAATAATTATTAGTTTCGTCATACTTTAAAACCTTATATTCTGTAATTGCTGTATCTCCATTTTCATTTACGCATCTTTCTATGATGCTATTTTCTTTTCTACCAATAGGAGCATTTATAACACCATCTTCGCGTTCAAACTTACCTTCACAAATGGCTATATATTTTTTCTTAAACATACCAGCTTTCATTTGCCTTACTAAACATTCTTGAATATATTCATTCTTTGCAAATATTACAATGCCAGAAGTATTTTTATCCAATCTATTTACAGGTCTAATTTTCTTTTTTAAATTTATAGAATCGAAATAATAGCGTATACCATTAGACAAACTATCTGTGAAATGATCCATAGAAGGATGAACTGGTATACCAGCAGGCTTATTTACTATTAACAAAGCATCATCTTCATATAATATGTTTAAATCCATTTTAACAGGAATAATATTAGAATTATCCTCTTCGAAATCAAGCAAAACTTCTACCAAATCATTAAATGACAATGCACTGTTTATGTTTGCTACATTACCATTTACTAGTATTTTATTATTTTTCTTTAGTCTCAATAGCAATCTATCCGAAATGTAAAAATATACTTTAAGCAATTCTTTTAGATTAGAAAAATTATCATCATTATTTATCCTCTTCGTCAAAATCATAAAACTACTCCTAAAAACTTTTTCTTAATATTCTCTTAAATTATACCATACTAATTGTAATTTAAGTATGGGTATGATAGAATTTATTTATATGAAATGATAGATTTACCATTCATATTTAAAATTTTATACAGGAGATGGCAAAATGAAGAGAATATATATAGTATTAACTTATTCGGGTACTAATCTATCTAAAATAATAAAGCATTGGACAAAAGACGAGTTCTCTCACGTATCTATTGCACTAGATGAAGATTTAAAGGAAATGTATAGCTTTGGAAGATTACACCCATACAATCCATTTTGGGCAGGATTGGTGCACGAAGTGCCAAATGAAGGAACATATAAAAGATTTTTTAGAACTAAGGCTAATGTATATTCAATAGAAGTAGAAGACCATCAATTTGTGGATATTAGAAATACAATATATAAAATGTGGGAAAATAGAAAGAAATATAAATTTAATATAATTGGTCTATTAGCAATTGGCTTTAAAAAAGAGGTTAAAATGCATAATTACTTCTATTGTGCAGAGTTTGTAAAATATGTACTTGAAAAAGCACATATTGACTTGAATTTGCCAGATAAAATGATAAGACCAGAAGATTTTAAAAGTATTGAAAACAAAACACTGGAATATAGTGGACTGCTAAATAAATATAAGAAAAAATCATTGTTAAAAGATTATATAGAAATATTAAAATATAAGCCAGCAAATCAGAATAAGTAGTATAAAAACTTGTAGCTATTATGAAGTAGTTACAAGTTTTTTGGTGCGAGTAATGGGACTTGAACCCATACGCTATAAAGCACACGCCCCTCAAACGTGCCTGTCTGCCAGTTCCAGCATACTCGCATTTGATGAACTATATTATATTATAAATGCAATTAAAAATCTAGTATTTGAAAAAAGTTTGTGGCTTTGAAATTACATAAAAGCTATATTTATTATACGGTTAGAGTGGGCTTCTAAAAAAAGTATGAAAATATGGAATGGAGAGTACTTTGAATTAGAAATTCTTAAATAATTTTATGGAAAGAGTTCATCTTTGATGGAAAGGTGCCATAAAATTATTTTAGAATTTCTATGAAAAAGTAGCTGGACCGACATATTTGAAATACTTTTTTTAGAAGTTTACTCTAACTGATTAAATAATTTATGTAGTTTTATATCCACAAACTTTTTAAGCTTAATTTAAGCATACTTTTTTATAATTCCATTTGTAAGCTATTATGAAAGGAATTATAATTTATGCTTAAAGCAAATGATGGAAAACAATTAGAAATTGAAGTTGAATCAAATAAATATTGTAGATATGCAATACATACACATTTTATACAAATTGGTGAAGATTATATAGACATTATAGAAAAATACGTAAAGCCAATATATAAACCAGGAGACTTTATATCAATTAGTGAAAAGATTATTTCACTGTGCCAAAAAAGGGTTATATACAAAAAAGATATGAAAGTTAGCTTTCTAGCTAAATTTTTATCAAAGTTTGCAATGAGAAGCGATGCTGGAATTGGAGTTGATTGTCCATATAAAATGCAAGTCGCGATAGACCTTTGTGGACGTTTTAAAGTTATATATGCAGCAGTTAGAGCTGGAATAGGGAAGATATGTAAAAAGAAAGGAATCTTTTACGATATAGTAGGGCAAGAAATAAGTGGCTTAGATGGCTTTTATGGAAAAGCATTCCCAGAATATGCAGAATTTGGCATACGTATACCAGAAAAACCGGATAAAGTATGTAATGAAATATATCAAAAACTAGGAATAAACTCAATGATTGTAGATGCAAACGATTTTAATGTAGAAATACTAGGAAAATCAAATAATCTATGTTATAATGATGAAGAATTAAAACAAATTATACAAGATAATCCAGCTGGACAATCGAATCAGTTAACACCAATTGTTTTAATTAGAAAAATGTAGGTAAAAATAGGTAATTCGTACCTATACTAGAAATATACTACAGGTAAAGGAACATAACAAGTTATGAAAGTTTTAATTATAGAAGATGATAAAATATTATCTGACACAATAAAACAATGTATAGAAAAAATATATGATGTCTCACAAGAATTTGATGGATATTCTGGATATATGATGGCAAAAGAGGGAATATATGACATAATTATACTTGACCTTATGCTTCCAGAAATGTCTGGATATGATGTACTAAAAAAATTGAGGGAAGAAAAGGTATACACACCAGTACTAATTTTAACTGCTAAAGATGGGTTAGATGACAAGCTAAAAGGCTTTAATTATGGTGCTGATGATTACTTAGTAAAGCCTTTTGAAAGAGAAGAACTAATAGCAAGACTTAATGCAATTATACGAAGAACTACAAATAACTTTACTGAAAATGTGCTAGAATTTAAAAATATGAAATTGTATTTAAACTCAAGAAAATTAATAATAAACGATGAAGAGGTACCATTACAAGGAAAGCAATTTGACATATTAGAGTATTTAATAAGTTCTAAAAATACAATCATAACTAAAGAACAAATTTTTGAAAGAATATGGGGCTTTGACTCTGCCACAACTACAAATGTTGTTGAAGTATATGCAAGTGGGCTTAGGAAAATTTTGAAAAAATATGATTGTGATAAATATATAAAAACCATAAGAGGAGTTGGATATATTTTAAATGAGTGAAGAAAAGAAGATGAAAAGGAACTTACTAAAGAATATGCTATTTAGTTTTATTGTGTTTGCAATATTACTTTTGATATTTGATTTTATAATATATAATCAAATATCAATTTCTCTATATAAAGATATAGATAAAGAACTATATATGCAAAAAGCTAAGTATGATGGGGAGGAACAATCCGAAAAACCTACGAATATGGTAGATACAAATAAAAATTCTGGCAAAAAAGATTATTATAACATAAAGAATCTAAATCCAAGAATTATACTAGTACTAAGAAATGAAAATGGTGAAATTACTAACAAGGAAGCATTGGGAAAAATATATGAAAAGTATAGTGATACAATTCCATTTAATAATAAAAACTTAATGCAAATATATAATTTAAAGTTGGATGATAAATACAACTATAGAGCTTTGAACTTTGAAACTACAAACGATGATGGAAAAACAACGTATATCCAACTATTAGCTAATGTTGATGGTGAAGAAAAAACTCTAAACAATCTTTTACAAATGTTAATAATAGGAACAATCATCTTAGATACTATATCTATTTTAGCAAGTTACATATTGTCTAAAAAAATGATGATGCCAATATATAATGCATATAAAAGGCAAACTGAATTTGTGGAAAATGCTTCACACGAACTTCGTACACCACTTACCATAATTCAAGCAAAGCAAGAACTTTTATTGCAAGAACCAGAAAGCAAAATAATAGATAAATCAGAAGACATAAATTTAACATTAAAAGAAACAAGAAGACTATCTAAAATGATAAAAGAGCTTATGGCTTTAGCAAGGTCAGACTCAAATGAATATGTTTTAAACAAAGAAGAAATAAACATAGATGAACTGATACAAGAAATAGTAAAACCATACATAGATTATGCAAAGGTTGAAAACAAGACTATAAAATTAGAACTAAGCTATAAAAAAGAAATAAAAGTAGACAGAAATAAAATAACAGAACTTTTGATAATTCTTTTGGACAACGCAATAAAATACACTGGCGAGAATGACACTATTACAATAAAGACATACAGTAAAGACGGAAAATGCAATATAGAAGTTGCTGACACAGGAATAGGAATTAGTGACGAGGGCTTAAAAAGAGTATTTGAAAGATTTTACAGAGAAGATAAGGCTAGAACAAGAGAAAAGGGAGGCACGGGTCTTGGATTATCTATAGCACATACCATTGTGACTAGACACAAAGGTAGTATAAGAGCAATGCATAATAAGCCAAAGGGAACGGTGTTTTTGGTTAGGATATAGGAGGTGCAAAAAAAATTAACTTTTTGCACCCTTTTTGCGTTAAACTTATATCTAATAATAAGGAGAGAAAATACAGTGGAAGAATTAGTTATTCGTAGCCTTAATGGAGATAAAGATGCATTCACACAATTAGTAAAACTTATAGATGTAGATTTATATAGAATTGCCAATGCAAAACTTGAAAATATAGAAGACATTAACGATGCAATACAAGAAACTATATTGATAGGCTATAAATCTATTCAAAATTTAGAAGAACCTAAATACTTTAAAACGTGGATAATAAAAATACTAATTAACGAGTGTAATAAAATATACAAACAGAACAAGAGAAAAAAAGGTGTATTTGATGAACTTACAAATGCTGATGACTATATTGTAAATGAAGATATAAATTTACTAAATATTGAATACAAATTAGATTTAGAAAATATTTTTGAATTTTTAAATTATGATGAAAAAATTGCTATAGTACTATTTTATGATTGTAATTATACACTAAAAGAAGTTGCAAAATTGTTAAATACTAGCACAAATACTATAAAAAGTAGAATAAATAGAGCAAAGAAAAAAATAAAAATATATTATAAAGGAGGTGTGGAAAGTGAAACAACAGGAAGAAAATGAAAAACAAAACCATAGTCAAATAAGTAATAATAAAAATACTGACTGTTCTTCAGAAAAAGAAAAAACAGATGAAATAGATGAACTATTATACAACTATTTTAAACAAAACAGAGAAGTTCCCGAATCAACTACCAAAGTAATTGAAACAACTCTTTATAATAAGAAAAATGCAAAGGCTAAATCAACTAAAAATATGCATAATTTTAGATTTATTTTATCAAAAGTAGCTATATTTATATTATGCATTTCTGTTATAGGCACAGGGGTTACTTTTGCAAGCAATATAAGCAATTTTTTTAAGAATTTATTTGGCTTAAATAATGTAGGAATAAATAACGCCAGCGTAGTTAGTGCAATAGAGAATAATTATGTACAAAACGTAGATATGGATTATATTAAAGTAAATGATGACTATAGTATAAAAATAGATTATTTAATGATGGACGATATAAATTTGTATACTGTATTCAATATGTATTCAGAAAATGGATTCGATACGAATTATAGAATATCGATATTGGATTTAAAAATTATAGCAGATGACGAGTTGATATATGATATTTCTAAGGAGAATAATTGTACTATTGATGTATCAACAGGATATAAGCAAATAGTACAAGAAGAAAATACGATAAAGCGAGAGCTAATGTTTTTAATGTCTGATGAATTTCCAAAGGCTAAAAAGTTGGAATATAAATTTTCAAAAATTACTTTGTATAATAATTCTGCACCAACTGAAAATATAATAGAAATAAATTGTGATAAAGAAATAACGATTGAAATTGATGTTATAGATAAGTTTATAAATAGAGATGTTTTATATATTGATGTTAATAATGAGAGCAGTTTATATAAAATTAACAAATTCATCGCAAATGATACGGGTACATATTTAGTGTATGAGACTGAAAAACCAGAAGTGCAGATTGAATTAGTATATAATAGTAAAGTTTATGAGGGGGAACAAGGAGGATTAGGTTTTAATGGCGATAGTTATGTCTTTGTTCTACAATATAATATAAATATGTATGAAATTACAGAGGCAAGTAAAATAGAACTAAAGGAAGAAATGGGTGAGAAAATGGAAATAGAACCAATAGAAAATATGAATCAAATAGAGTAAGAAAAAAGCTAGTAAAAGAAGTGTTAATACTTATATTTACTAGCTTTTTAGAATTAAATATATTTACTATTGTTGCCAGCTATATGTTTTTAAGTCTAAAGTAATATTGGCAGATTTGTCGGTACAGGTTATTTTTAGTGATACATAACTTCCACCATTACCAATAGGAATATGGTCAGCTTTTCTATTTACACCATCCGTATACATTCTGTATTGCTTTGTTGTATTTGTATTACTTATATATACTGTAATTATTATTTCGTGTGATTCTCCATCTGAAGCTATTGCTTTTGCTTCGAATGCCATATAATTTCCATCAAAATTATCATAATAATTATAAGTTCCTTTAAAAGTTACTGGACTTGGATCATAATACGAAAATGGTGAAATCTCCACTGCTTGTGCTTTTAGTGGAAAACAGCACATAAATAAAGATAAGATGCAAAAAAATGTTAAAATCAATATGATTGATTTTCTTTTTAGACTCATAAAAAGTCCCCCTTTCCTAATTTTTAATGTAATTATATCAAACAAAAATGCTTAAACAAGAAAAGACACAAAAAGACACAAAATATTTTGGAAAATTTGCACCCTTTTTGTAGAATCTTAATATCTAATGTATAGAAAGAAAAATGAAGAGGATATTTTATGATAAATATTTTAATTGCAGACAATGATATAAAATATGCTGTTAATTTAATGAATAAATTTGATTATATGTACAATAACAAATATTAATTTTAGGAGGAATTTATGAAAAAAAATAAAATTATATTTATTGTGATTGCAATTATCCTTATATTAACAATTGCAATAATTACAATAATGCAATTATATTATAGAAAAGGTATAAAAAACTCAAACTTAGAATTATATAATGGTTTACCAGTAAATATTTCAAGAGCTTCATATTTATTTGATACATCTACACCAGAAAAAGCAGTAGGAATTAGTGATTATGTATTTGTAGCTAAAATAAATAAAATTGCAAGAACGGAATATCGAGACCCAGTTACCATAGAGACTGGATTATTCAGTAGTGAAGTTTGGACAACTCCATATACATACTACGAAATAGAAGTAGTGAAAAATATAAAAGGAGAATTAATAACTTCAGAGCCAATAGAATATATGCAATATGGTGGCTTAGAAGAAGATGGAAAAAGTTATACGTTTATTCAAGGTACAAGCTTATTAGAAATAGGAAAATATTATATTCTTATGGCAGATACATATGGTGAAAATGGTGGAGACATCAGTGGAACAGAACCTAATAGAATAGTGTTGTTAGATGGGGTCACAAGTAATGAAGAAGTAGAAAGCTCTGAATTAGTAAAGAGATATGAAGAGGCATATGAAAATGAATTTATCCCAGAGGGATTTTATAATTGGGAAAGATATACTTCAAAATATGATGTGAACTACGATGGGTAGTGGCTATAAATTATTTATTAAGATAAAAGGCAGTGACAAAATTCACTACTTTTTATCTTTAAAAAAATAATTTACTTGCAAAAAATAGATACTTATGTTATCTTAAAATAAAAAAAGGAGATGTAAACTTATGAAAAAAATAATAATTGGAGCTTTAATATTTATAATGACTATAATAATTATAGTATTATCAGTTTTACTTGTACATTATAAAAATCTATATAAAGAAGCGAGTGAACCAGTATTCGGATATTATATAAACAAAGAATTACAAATTACTAATCTTGATTTAATAAATCACAATAGCATATATGAATATTTTTTTATAGGTGAATATAATTATGAAGAAACAATCAGACGTATAAAAATTTTACAAGCAGAAAGTGGCTCAAGTATAGTTGATGTCAATATAATTCTAAATGATGTTGAATATAGTTCAAATAAATTAGACAACTATAAAACTATGGAGAATATAATACAAAAAAATAAGGGAAATTATTTTATAAATGTTGATTATGACGAAGAGAGTGGCTTTATAAATTTAGTAAAAATAACAAGTATTTAATATAAAATGAGTATATAAGGTGAGAAAGTTGAAAAATTTAATTCTTTTCCAACCAGATTTGTGCCTTAGAAAGGAATGCGATAAAATATGAAAAAAATAATAATTAGAACTTTAATAATTATAATGGTTATAACAATTATAATACTAACTGTGTTTTTAATTAAATATATTAAAATGTATAAAATTGCAAGTGAGCCAGTACGTAGCTATTATAGAGATAGTGAGTTACAGATTACGAATGCAGATTTTGATAATCATAATGCACTTTATGTAGTGCTATCCGAAGAAGATAAACTCGAAAAAAAGGAAATATTAAGACTTATTGAATACATCAGATATGCTAATAGTTATAACTATGATAACAAGTATTTGTATGTAAAAATACTATATAACAACAAGGAATACGATGTATTACAAGATGAAGATTATAATTCTATATATAAAATTATAGAAAACGATAAAGACAGTTATTCATTAAACTGTATATATCTTAATGATGGTACTGTGAATTTAGTAGAAATAAGTTAATATAATAAAATGTTTTAAAATGAAAAATCAATATGGCCATTATAAAACCAAAAAAAGGAGATGCAAACTTATGAAAAAAAGTAAAAAATTTATTATTATGTCAGTAGTATTTGTACTAATAATTGTAGTAGCAGTAAGTGTTTACTTATTTTACAAATCAATTTCATATATTACAATAACATCTGTTTTATATATGTATGACACATCAATTCCTGAGCAAGCAGTGGGAATAAGTGACTATGTATTTGTAGCAAAAGTTAACGGAATAGCTAGAACAGATTACATTGATATGGGAACTGTTGAACTTAAATTAACAGGTAACCAAAAAAAGTTATCACCATATACCGTTTACAACATAGATGTTGTAAAAAATATTAAAGGGGAACTAATAACTTCAGAGCCAATCGAATATATGCAATATGGTGGAATAAATGAAGATGGAAAAGGCTATACATATATTCCAGAAACTGACTTCTTAGAATCTGGAAAGTACTATTTATTATTGGTAAATACGTTTAGAGCAGATGGAGGAATACTTGAAACATCTGATAAAAATAGAATTATATTATTAGATGATGTTGAAAGCAATGAAGACGTAGAAAATTCTGAATTAGTGAAAAAATACGAAGAGGCTTATAAAAACGAATACATTCCAGAGGGAGCCGAGGATGAAACAAGGCATATATCTAAATATGATGTGAATTATAAAGAATAAAAAAAGAGTTAATATTAAAAGGAGAAAACCTTAAAAAGTTTTTTCCTTTAGTTTTTATTTCTACCAACAAAAACTAAATTAAGTCTTGTCTAAAAAAGGGCATAGGTGATAAAAATGAATACGTAATAAGTTATAGAAAAAGCGCTGAAATTTACAGTTGCTAAACCAAAAGAAGTATGATATTATTGTATCCAATAAAAAATTGAAAAAAACTGTAACAAAAATGATTTTTCTGAGACTAAATATATTGAAAGAGATTGTATAAAAAATAAGGGAGGAACTTATGAAAAAGAAATTCATTTCAATAGTACTAATATTTATATTGCTGTACATAACAACAGTGCCTGCTATAGCATCTGACTTAACAGAGCTACAAGAGCAAAAAGAAGAAGCCGAAAATAAAAAAGAAGAGGTAACTCAAGAAAAAGAATCTGTTTTAGATGAAATAAGTGAATTAAATGGCCAAATTTCACAATATGAAAATGAAATAGGAAAATTAAATAGTAAAATTGAAAATTTAGAAAATTCTATTACAAATAAAGAAGAGGAAATAAAAACACTAGAAAAGGAAATAGAAGAGAAAAAAGATATGCTAATAAACAGACTTGTTGCAATGTATGAGGCTGGACAAACTACATATTTAGATGCGCTTCTTGGCTCAGAAGATTTTTCATCTTTGATATCAAATTACTATAGAATTGAGGAAATTGCAGAAGCAGACCAAGCTGTTATAGATTCAATTACTGACAAACAGCAAAAGGCAGAAGAAGCAAAGCAAGAACTAGAAAATGAAAAAGAAGAAGTAAATAGTGCAAAAAAAGAAGTACAACAAAAAAGTAATCAGCTAGAAAAAGTTAAACTTGAAAAAGAGGAAAAAGTAGATAGTCTGTCAGAAGAGGAGAAAGAGCTACAACAAACAATAGATGATTTCGAAGAGGCAATAAAAAAAGCAAAAGAAGAAATTAAAAATTCAGTAAATTCTGGTTCAGGTTATGAAGGAACATTTGAAGGAATGTTTTCGTGGCCATTAGACTATTCAGAAAATCAAATTACATCGTTATTTGGTTATAGAGATGCACCTACAGCAGGAGCATCAGAAAACCACGGGGCAATTGACATTGCAGTAAATTATGTACCAGTTTATGCACCAGCTGATGGAAAAGTAATAATTGCAAGATGGTTATCAGGATATGGCAACTATATAATGATAGACCACGGTGATGGCTACTATACAGGTTTTGGACACTTGAATTCATATAATGTAAGTCAAGGACAAACAGTATCAAGAGGGCAACAAATTGCTGTATCGGGTAGTACTGGAATTTCAACAGGTCCACATTTACATTATGAAGTATATATTGGTGGAATAGATAATTGGTATAGAGTTGACCCATTACAGTATACAAGTCATCCTAGTTTAATATTTTAATAAAAAAGTACCTACTTTATGAAAATAGAGTAGGTATTATTGACTTCAATAAAATTTTATGATACAATAATAATGCCATCAAAAAGTGGCACAATAATAAAGGAGATGGCATATGAATACTATAGAAGACCAGATACGAAATCAAGGATTACTAAGAATAAAGAAAATTATTGACAAAGATAGAAATGGAGATAGATTTATTATTGTAAGAACTAAAAAGAACATAGAATTTATGAGGGAATATAGTCTTGAATTAGAAGACATAAAAGACATAATTAGACAACTATCTATAGAAGATTGCTTTTCAGGTCCAGAAGCTGATAGAGACCCTCAGTATAAAGGTTGGATATTTAAGTTTAGCCCTATGTTCGAAGAAACAAAGCTTTATATTAAGATTAGAATTGAAAGTACAGAAAAATCAGTATGTTTATCGGTACACGAATTTGGTAAATATGATGAGGTGGTTTAAAATGAAAGTTTATTGTCCATATTGTAAAAAAGAAGTAGATTACAAAATTGAAGAAAGGCAATTAAAAGAATTTAGAGGAATAGAAATAAATACTTATGAAAATGTAGCAATATGCAAAGAGTGTAATAATGATTTATATGTAGATAAAATAGAAAGTGATAATAACAAAAGAATATATGAAATATATAGAGATAAAGCTAATATTATCAAACCACAAGATATAATTGAATTAAGGGAAAAATACAACATATCGCAAAGAGAATTAACTTCTATTTTAGGATTTGGTAAAATGACAATAAATAGATATGAAAAAGGTGGTGTGCCTACTAAATCTCAAAGTGATTATATAAAGTTATTGATAGCTAATGATAGTGAATTTATAAAAAAAGCAAGTGAAGCATATAAAAATGGTAGTATAAGTCAAAAGACTTATGAAAAAATAATTTCGAAACAAGAAAATAATAAAGTTAGTAAGGAAGATATTCAAGATTTGTATAGAAAACATATAAAAGAAATACTAAATAGGAAACCTGACATATATAATGGATATACTCAATTAGATTTGGAAAAAATCGAAAATATAATTTCATATATAGCAAGTAAAGTTAAAAACTTAACTATTACAAGTTTAAATAAATACTTATGGTATATTGATATGTTATCATTTAATCAAAGAAGTTTAGGAATTACTGGACTAACATATCAACACGAGAAATTTGGACCAACTATAATTGAACAAGAATATAATGAAATTTCTTTGTTGGATAATAAATATAAAAGAGAAGACTATGAAAATGAAAATGGAACTATAACTAAAATCGTAAGCAACAAAAATTTTGATTTAAGTAAGTTAAATGAAAACGAAATACACATAATTGACACAATAATTAAACTACTAAAAGATAAAACTGTAACGGATATATCTGATATGTCTCACAAAGAAGATGGATGGAAAAAAACAAAAAGATTTGAAAGAATATCATTTGAATATGCTATGAATTTAAGTATAGTTAAGAATAATATATAAGCTAATACCTACTTTATGGAAATAGAGTAGGTATTATTGTAGAAGACAACAAGGTTCTGGAGTACCCGACTACGAGCTTTGATTGCTATGCCGGGTCAGGTTCTTATAAAAATATAAAATTTGATATTTTTAAAGAATATTATAAATTTTAAAAGAAAAGTATTTCAATTTAATAAAACTTATAATATAATGAAGAAAAAAATAGAAAGAGGAAACTTATGAAAGCAAAAAAAGTTGTAATAATTATTATTTTACTTATATTCTTAGCAATTATAGCAGTAGGAGCATTATATGCAGTAAAAAAACTAGCACCAGGTTTTGCAAACGAAGAAATATCAGATATGACAAATTTAGTCATAAATGGTAGCAATGTCACAGATTATTTAAAGGAAAATAACACAAAGGTTTATGTTAAAGACAATGTAACATATCTATCACTAAGTGATATGCAAAACTTCTTTGATAAATATATATATGTTGATGAAAAATATGGAAAAGTAATAAGTACATACAATTCAAACATAGTAACTTTAGACATAAACAATGGACAAATGCAATTAAATGATGGAAATGTAAGTGTAGTACAAACTCCACTTAAAGTAGATGACGTGCTATATATTCCTTTTTCACAAATGGAAGAGGCTTATGACGCAACCTGCACATACATTTCTGAAACTGACACTGTAATCATAGATACAGAGGATAGAGATAAAACCTTTGCAACATTAGCAAAAGACACAAATTTAAAAAGTCGTACGAGAAACTTAAGTAGGACTATTGCTAAACTAGAGGAAAACGAAGAGGTTATGATAGTAAAACAAGATGATGATTGGTCTGAAGTCAGAACAAGTAAAGGAAAAATTGGCTATATCAATAATTCTGCAATAGGCAGTAAATCAGAAGTGAAGTCTACTAAAACAGAAGAAGATAAATCTGATGAAAAAATAAATATGTTTTGGGATTATTTTTATGCAGAAGAAAGTATTCCGGATAGAACAGGTGAAAGCTATGAAGGGGTAAACGTGGTTTCTCCATCATTTTTCGTACTAGATAGCACAGGAGCAATAAGAGAGAGCATTGGCAGTAAAGGAGATGCTTATATAAACTGGGCACATAGTAATGGTTATGAAGTATGGTCAATGTTTTCAAATGATTCATTACAACAATTAACTTCGCAAATATTAAACGATTACGAGGCAAGAGAAAATTTAATATTAAATATTGTACAAAAGGCTAAACAATACAACCTAGACGGTATAAACATAGACTTTGAAAATATGTATATGGAAGATGCAGATGTATTTTCAAGATTTATAATCGAGCTTGAACCACGTCTAAAAATACTAGGAAAAACCTTATCTGTAGATGTTACAGCACCAGATGGAGCAGAAAGCTGGTCTATGTGTTATGACAGAAATGTAATAGGAGATGTTGCAGATTATATAGTATTTATGGCTTATGACCAATACGGAGAAGCAAGTACGGAACCTGGAACAACCTCTGGGTATGAATGGGTAAAGGTAAATTTAGACAAGTTTTTAGAAACAGAAGAAATTGAGCCAGAAAAAATAATATTAGGGCTACCATTTTATACTAGAGTATGGACAACACAAAACGGAAATTTAGTACGTACAGATGTAGTAGCAATGAAAAATGTTGACACAAACATACCAGCAGGAGTAGAAAAAGTTTGGGACGAAGTTACAAGGCAAAACTATATAAAATATGATTCAAACGGATACACGCGTGAAATGTGGATAGAAGATATTGATTCTTATAAAGAAAAATTGCTACTCATAAATGAATATGGCTTAGGTGGAGTAGCAAACTGGTGCAAAGATATGGAGCCAGAAGAAATATGGAGTGTTATAAACGAAAATTTATAGTTATTATAGTACTTATCTAATTTTATTAAATATAATATGTGATATTGTGATATTATAGTGGAAATTTAAGATAGAGGAGGAAATCTTATGGAAAATAAGAAGAATTTAAGCTTATATGTAATTATATTATTATTGGTTATAATAATTATAGGTCTACTATTTTATATAGTTATACAAAATAATAAACCATTAACCACTACGGAGCCTAATACAAATAGCACATCAATAGATTTAAGTAACGAAACTGAAAATTCGACGCAAAATGTAAGTGATGAAAATACTACAAGCCCAGAAATAGAATTTGTTAGAACATTTTCAGTAGATGCAAAACTAAATTATAGTGATACTACAGGAAAATATGGATATATTGTAGTAAATCAATTTCAACAAGATATGCCAACAGTTATGAAAATAGAAAATGACTTATTTGAACAATTAGAAATAGGTAATAGCTATGAATTTACTTTTAGAGGAGAAGTAAAAAGCAATAACGATTATTCTAAATTATACGATATTGTAAATGATTTTGAATGTGTGGAAGTAAATGAAACAAACAAAACTGGTTTAGAACAAAGACAAGATGCGATTGTAAATGAAAAGTAAAATTGAAATATATAACAAAAAACTTAACATCTCATATAATAATGTGAGGTGTTTTTTTATGGCTTATTCCGATAGAGAACTAATTGCAAGGCTAGTACAATGCGAAGCTGGGGGCGAGGGCGAGAATGGCATGAAAGCGATTGCTACGATAGTTATGAATAGAGTGCAAGTAACGGAAGGAGAATATGCTAGAGTGTCACAAGGAGGAAATATCCAAAATATTATATTTCAACCAGGGCAATTCGACTGCGTAAGAGAAACAATAAACGGCAAGTATAATCCACAAAACATATATAATATGAATCCAACTGATGTGCATTATGAAATAGCTGATTGGGCTCTGTCTGGAAACAAGTTAAATGAAATAGGGGAGTGCTTATGGTATTTAAATCCTTTTAGACCTAATTGCGGAAGCACTTTTCCTACAAACGGGTCTGGTACATTTCATACCAGAATCGGAGAGCATTGCTTTTACAGGCCTACTAGTACGTATGCTAATACTTAAAATTGAGAATAATGTTTTTCTCAAATAAAGTCAATGCTAAAGTAGAGAATAAAAATTTTTAACCAGAAGTTTTATTTTAAGAAAGGAAGAATAATAATTATGGATAATGAAAAAAGTGTTGAAACCAAAGAAAACAGAAATGTTAATATTAACCAAAATTCACCAGAAATACTTACGAACAATATTTATACACCTGCATTTTTAAGAGAGAACATAGGAAAACTTATGAGAGTAGAATTTTTAATAGGAACAAACAATTTAGTTGATAGAACAGGAATACTAATAGATGTTGGTGCAAGCTATATTTTACTTAGAGCATTAGAAAGTGATGTAATAACTTATGCTGATTTATACTCAATAAAATTTATAACAATTTCTAATTTGCCATATAATATGATTTTGAATTTCAATAATGGCAATGGGATAAATATGATAGGAAATAACAACTATTCTAACTCGTACTTAAACAATACACAAATTCCAAATCAAGAGACGAATTATAGATATTACTAAAATTAAAATTAACTCAAAACTACTTGTACTTTTCTTAAATAACATATATAATATAGGTGTTATTTTGTAATTTAAGGGAGGTACAATTTTTATGTCATTTATTGATGGACTAAAGGATAAAGCAAAGCAAAGCATAAAAACTATAATATTAACAGAAAGTGAAGATAAAAGAGTGCTAGAAGCAGCTCAAAAAGTAAAAAAGCAAGGGTTTGCAAATATCATTCTTATTGGAAATGAAGAAGATGCAAATAAGCTAGCAAAAGAGAATAATATAGATATTTCTGGAATTCCAGTAATAAACCCAGAAACTTCAGATAAATTTGATGAATATGCAAATGCATTTTATGAACTAAGAAAAGCTAAAGGAATGACAGAAGACAAGGCAAAAGAGATGTTAAAGGATAATATGTACTTTGGAACTATGATGGTAAAAATGGGAGATGCTGACGGATTAGTATCAGGCGCGTGTCATTCAACAGCAAATACATTAAGACCTGCACTTCAAATATTAAAAACAGCTCCTGGAACAAAACTAGTTTCTGCATTTTTCTTAATGGTTGTACCAGACTGCAAATACGGAGAAAATGGAATATTCATATTTGGAGATAGTGGATTAGTAGAAAACCCAACAGCAGACGAATTATCAGAAATAGCAATATCTTCAAGCAAAAGCTTTGAACAATTAACTGGAAAAGAGTCAAAAGTAGCAATGCTTTCATATTCTACTTATGGAAGTGCACATTCTGAATTAACAGAAAAAGTTGTAGAAGCTACAAAATTGTTAAAAGAAAAGATGCCAAACTTAGTATGTGATGGAGAATTACAATTAGATGCTGCAATAATTCCAGAAATAAATGCAAGCAAAGCACCAGGTAGCCCTTTAAAAGGCGAAGCAAATACTTTAATATTCCCTAACCTAGATGCAGGAAATATAGGGTATAAATTAGTACAAAGATTAGCAAAAGCTGAGGCTTATGGACCTTTGTGTCAAGGTATTGCAAAGCCAGTAAATGACTTGTCAAGAGGATGCAATAGTGATGATATAGTAGGAGTTGTAGCAATAACAGCTGTACAAGCTCAAGCTATGGATTAAGCTATTTAATTAGGTTTATAGGTAGAGCCTTTAAAAACCTAAATATATAATGCAAGGAATGATTTTTTAATGAAAATTTTAGTTGTAAACTGTGGAAGTTCATCTTTAAAATATCAGCTAATTGATATGGAAACAGAAGAAGTAATGGCAAAAGGATACTTAGAGAGAATTGGGTTGGAGGACTCTTTTTTAACACACACTGTAAAAGGTGAAAAACATAGAATAGAGAAAAAGATTGCAAACCACGAAGAAGGAATCAAATTAGTTATAGAACAACTACTAGATAAAGATTATGGAGTAATTAAAGACTTAAGTGAAATTGATGCAGTAGGACATAGAATAGTTCACGGAGGAGAAAAATTCAGCAAATCTGTAGTTATTACAGATGAGGTTGAAAATACAATAAAGGAATGTATACCTCTTGCACCATTACATAATCCAGCTGGAATTACAGGAATAGAAGCTTGCAAAAAAGCTTTAAAGGGTGTACCAATGGTTGCAGTTTTCGATACAGCATTTCATCAAACTCTACCTAAAAAAGCGTATATGTATGCTATACCTTACGAATATTATGAAAAATATGGTGTACGTAAATATGGCTTCCACGGAACATCACATAGATTTGTTTCAAAAAGAGTAGCAGAAGTTATGGGAAAACCTGTTGAAGACTTAAAAATAATAGCTTGCCACTTAGGCCAGGGCGCAAGTTTATGTGCAATAGATGGAGGAAAATCTATAGAAACAACAATGGGCTTAACACCACTTGCAGGTGTGCCTATGGGTTCTAGGTGTGGTGACATAGATCCATCAATAGTAACATTTTTAATGAAAAAAGAGAACTTAACTTGTGACGAAATGGATACGATTTTAAATAAAAAATCAGGTAAATTAGGTCTTTCAGGAGTAAGCATAGATGATAGAGATATAGAAGCTGAAGCAGAGAAAGGCAATGAAAGAGCACAGCTTACAATAGATAACTTTGTATACCAAGTCGCTGGATATATAGGAAAACTTGCTGTACAAATGAAAGGTGTAGATGTTATTACATTTGCAGGTGGCATAGGAGAAAATGGCATAGATGCTAGAAAACAAATTTGCGAATACCTAGAATGTATGGGTGTAAAAATAGATGACGAGAAAAATAATTGTAGAGGAAAAGAAGTAGAAATTACCACACCTGACTCTAAAGTAAAAGTATATGTAATACCAACTAACGAAGAGCTTATGATAGCAAGAGATACTGCAGAATTAGTAAAATAGTATAAATAAGAAGAGTATTAAAAAATAGATATAGAAAGATTTTTAATTAAGCATTAAGTAGATATTCTATTTAGTGCTTAATTTGAATTACAATAATAAATCATAAATCAAAAGAGTACGGAAGTTTAATTTTGAAAATAAAGAGGGATTATATGGAGCAAACAAATGTGCAAAACAGTGTAAAAGCAAGAGAAGCAAATATGGAATTATTAAGAATTGTTGCAATGCTTATGGTTATAACCTTGCATTGCGTTGGCAGAGGTCTATTACTAAGCAATTCAGTGATAAGTAATGTAAACTTACTCTTAATTCAGTTTTTAGATTCTTTTTCGCTCACAGCAAATTCACTTTTTATATTGCTAACTGGTTATTATTATATTGGTAAAAAGTTTAATTTACGAAAAATATTATCATTATGGGGGAAAACATTATTTTACTGCATCTTAATATTTACAATTTATAGCATATTAAATTTAAAGACTAACTTTCTAAATTCATTCTTCCCTGTTTTTTCAGGAGCATATTGGTTTATTACTTCATATATTGCATTATACTTTATTATGCCTTTTTTAAATATTGCAATAAATAAATTTAGCCAAAAACAGTGCAAATTTTTAATTATTTTTTTAGTTATACTAATGGGAGTAATAAGAATAATATTCAATCCAGCTGATTTATTTAACAGCACATTTATGCATATAATAGTAATATATATAATAGGTGCATACATTAAAAAATATGTTAAAATTGAGCCCAATAAGCAATATTTTATTAAATATGTACTAGTGGCAATTATATTTACAGTAGCAATTACAATTTTAAATGTATTGGTTCACATTGTTCCAAAAACTTTAGATGTATGGATTATTATAGCTAATATACTTTCATACTTTAGAAACTTTATCAACATAATACTTGTATATATGGCCATATTGCTTTTTATGAAATTTAAAACTATAAATATAAAATCAAATAAGCTTTCAAAGCTAATATTATATATATCACCATCAGTTTTTTCAATCTACATCATACACGATAATGTACACTTAAGAGATATGATTTGGCAAAAATTTAGTTTTATAAATTTAGCTAATTCGTGGCTAATGATTCCATACATAATATTGGCAATACTAATAGTCTTTACAGTTTGCTTAGCCATAGACTTAATAAGACGTGGAATATATACAGGGTTAAAGAAAATAAAAATAATTAACAAAGGAATACAAAAAATAAATGAGCAAATTGATAAAGTAAATACAAAAATCAACTGCATATTTGAGTCCGAAGTTTAGCAAAAGGGGACGGGCTTAAATTGTAAAAAAATATTCTAAATTAACCAAAAAGAAGTAACGAAAGGACTGAAAAGAATGGAAGAAGAAAATAAAAAAAGTTCAAAAAAAGTTGGAATAATTATATCTGTAATTATAATTATACTTCTAATAGCAGGAATTATAGCGTGGTACACTATATCAAATATGGATAAAAATAAGCCAGACGAAGTTTTATATGCGTACATAGACTGCTTAAAAAATCAAGATTATGAAGGAATGTATTCACTAATTTCTGATTCAACAAAGCAAAGCATCGATAAAGACACATATTTGGCAAGAAATAAAAATATATACGAGGGAATAGAAGCTACTAATATTGAAATTAGCAATGTGGAGACTACAATCAACAAAAAGCCTAAAAAATATAGTGTTAAATATACAATGACTTTTGATACTTTAGCAGGCAAATTAAGTTATGATTATGAAATGAACTTCGATAGACAAGATGATAATAAATACTATATTAACTGGGATTCTGGTTTGATTTTTCCAGATTTAAAAGAAAGTTATAAAATTAGAGTATATTCAAATTCTGGTTCAAGAGGAGATATACTAGATAGAAACGGAAAAGTGCTTGCTACAAATAATGAAAATGGTGAAAGAGAATATCCATATGGAGAAATAACAGCACATCTTGTTGGATATGTAAGAGGAATAAGCGAGGAAGAATTAGAAGCACATAAAGGCGAAGGATACACTGCAAGTAGCATAATAGGAAAAAACGGTTTAGAATTAGCATTTGAAGATAGACTAAAAGGAAAAAATGGCACAGGGATATATATGGTGGATGAAAACGAGAACGTACTTGAAACTATTGCAGAAACAGATATGGAAGATGGAGAAGACATTAAAACTACAATAGATGTAGAATTACAACAAAAAATATATGAAGAATATGGAAATGACAATGGTTTTTCGGTTGCGATGAACCCTAAAACAGGAGAAGTACTAGCAATGGTAAGCACACCAAGCTTTGACTCAAACAAATTTATAACAGGCTTTACAGATGAAGAGTGGGAAGCTTTAAGCACCGATGAAGATACACCAATGTTTGCAAGGTATGAAAGCACCTGGGTTCCTGGTTCATCATTTAAACCAATTACAGGGGCTATAGGACTTACAACAAATAGCTTCACAGCTACAGAAAGCTTTGGTAACAGTACATTAAGTTGGCAGAAAGATGAAAGTTGGGGAGACTACAAAGTTACAACATTAACTACTTATGGAGGAGCATCTAACCTAAGAAATGCACTTATATACTCTGATAATGTATACTTTGCAAAAGCAGCTATTCGTATTGGGGCAGATACATTTGCAAAACAATTGCTAAAAATTGGCTTTGATAAAGAAATGGACTTTCCAATTTCAATGTCAACATCACAATTTGGAAGCAATAACGAATTCTCATCAGAAATAAGCTTAGCTGACTCTGGATATGGACAAGGTAAAATACTAGTAAACCCATTACACATCGCTTCAGTTTATTCAGCATTTGTAAATGACGGAAATATGATAAAACCTTACATAGAATATGCAAAAACAAATACTGATACTGATTTGAATGAAAAAACAGATGAAAGTAAAGAAAAAAGCACAGAAGAAAGTGAGCAAAAATACTGGATAGAAAATGCTTTTTCAAAAGAAGTAGCCAATGAGATAAGAGATGACTTAATACAAGTAGTAGAAAACCCAAATGGAACTGGATACGAAGCAAGAATAAATGGATTAACACTTGCTGGAAAAACAGGAACAGCAGAACTAAAAGGAGCAGGAGAAGATGAGGGAGAAGAGCTAGGATGGTTTAACACTTTTGTAGTAAGTGACGAGGATGACGAACAACTACTAATGATAAATATGATAGAAAATGTAGAAAATAGAGGAGGAAGCCATTATTTACTTCCAATTATAAAAAGAATAATACAAGATTATTTATTATAACATATTTATTATGAAATAGATTAATATGTCCTTAAATTTTATGCAAACTGATTTGCAATTAGGAACGGGCCTATATTGTAAATCGGTTTATATATTGTAAAAAATAAAGGCATCTTAATTTTCTATTACATAGGGATGTATAGGAAAAATCGACTTTTTTGAAATGTCGATTTTTTCCGTATACAACTAGGTAGTTATATTCATAAAATTATTGGTTCAATTTGTTCTCTATCCAAAGCCTTTTCTATAGTAGGAATTAGATATTTAAAATCAGCTACCAAAGAGCGAGGCTTTGTGATTGGATTATCCTGTTTAAATGGTACGAAAAAATAATTATTTCTATTTAATAATTTCCCTATATTTTCGGCACTACCAGATAGCCCATCATTTGTGGAGATAGCTATTACAACCGGATTATTATTTCGCAAATGAGATTTTGTAGCCATAAGTACTGGAGTATCTGTTATACCATTTGCAAGTTTCGCAATAGTATTTCCAGAGCACGGAGCAATTACCATTATGTCTGTAAGCTTTTTTGGTCCTATAGGTTCAGCACCTTGAATTGTATGGATTATATCTGACTTTCCGGTAATCTCTTTAACTTCATCTATATAATCTTGAGCTTTACCAAATTTAGTATCTAACGTATATGAATTATATGACATTATCGGCAAAATATCTGCATTTTCATTTTTGAGTTTTTTAAGCTCTTCTAATACTGTTTTAAAAGTACAGAAAGAACCAGTAAATGCAAAGCCTACTTTTTTATTTTCTAACTTCAAAAAAAACACTTCCTTTCCAAACAACGTATTACTATATAATATGTCATTATGTAAAGCAAAGTGAATTTTTACAATTTAAGCCCGTCTCCAATTGCAAATTGGTTCACACAAAGTTTAAAGGATTAGACTCAACTGCGTTTCTAACTTGTTCGTTACTAACGTGAGTATATATTTCAGTAGTTGCAATACTTTCGTGACCTAAAAGTTCTTGTAAGGCGCGTATGTCTACGTGCCCATATTGATACATTAAAGTAGCCGCAGTGTGTCTTAATTTGTGAGTAGAATATTTAGAGGTATCTAAGCCAGCTTTCATTAGTTCTCGTTCGACTATATACTGTACCATACGGTTGCTGATTCGTTCTTTTCTTTTACTTAAAAATAATGCTTTATTAGAGCCTTTTGAATCAACTTTAACACCTTCTTTTGGCCTAACAGACATATAATCTTGTATCGCTTTTATACAAGATCCATTTAGGTAAATAGTGCGCTCTTTGTTACCTTTACCTATTACAGTAAGTCTATTTTCACTAAAATCAATATTTGAAATATTGATTCCTACTAGCTCTGACAAACGCAATCCACAATTTAGAAATAGCGTAATAATAGCATAATCTCTTTCTTTGTTTTCATCATTTTCATCAGCTGTAACATTTAAAAGCTTTTTACTATCATCCAAAGACAAATATTTAGGCATACGTTTTTCTTGTTTAGGAGTTTTTATACCTATAGCAGGATTGTCATCAATTAGTTTTTGATCAAATAAATATGCAAAAAATATTCTTATGGTAGATATTTTTCTCGCTCTAGTAGCAGGCTTGCTCCCTTGATTTAAAGCAAGGTAGGAGAGAAAGGAGTTAATATCATTTGTAGTTATTTTTTTTAAAGTTTGTATATCGAAATCTTTAATATTTATTTTAGAAAAGTCATTTTCTTTAGTTAATTTAAAGTTGATTTTCATATATTTTAAAAACATATTTAAGTCATAATTATATTCTTTAACAGAATTTGGAGATTTATTTAGAACCACAGCTGAATAGTCTAAAAATGAATTTATGTATTCGGGATTTAAATCAGAATTTATCATAATATGTTCACCTCTAAAATTTCGTTTGTTATAATATCCTTTTACTAAAATATTTAGATATTATAACGTGATTTTTATCATAGTTTTTTAATTGCACAAAATGTTCTGAAAATAATATATACTAATTTTGTAATAAATTCAAGAAATTTACTTGATTTTTTCAGCAAAATATTTCATAATGATAATTATAAATAGCAAAGGGAGAATTAAGTATGAACAGTAATATTGAAAATGTTGAAAAAATGATAATAGAAAATTTACAAAATAAAATTTATTTTAATATGAGCATTAGCTATAGCGAATTTTTGAACTTATATAATCCATACAAGGAGATAGTTAGTGAGGAAGAATTTGCAAAGATTTTAGGAATAAGCTATGACAACTTAATAATTATGAAGTATAGAGGAACTAGATCTAAAATTAAAACTTCACTTTTAGAAAATAAAGTTTCAGAGGAAAGACTAAGTCAAATTAAGGAAACATTAAAAAGTCAAGGATTAGAAAATGCAACTATAGATTATGATAAATTTTTACAATTATATGAACAATTTAAATTTGAAATGTCAGAACCAGAATTTGCACAGTTAATAGGTATTTCTTATACCAACTGGAGTAATATGAAAAATGCAAATTCAAGAGCGATAATACTAAAATCTACAAGCAAACCAATATCTGAAGAAAGAAAAGATGAAATCAAACAAAAAATTATAAAAAGTGGTTATGCCAATAAACTTATAGGTTATGAAGAATTTTTGCAATTATTTAATCAATTTAAAGGAGAAATGATAGAATCCGATTTTGCACAATTGTTAGGCATTACTTATTTGAATTGGAATAATTTGAAAACTGGTAAAAGAAGAGTAAGAATTTTAAAGTTAAATGATGAAAATACGGTTGAAGAAGATAAAGCAATAAAGAGCTCAAGTATTCATTCTATAGAAGAAATAAAGCAACAAGTAGAAATGCAGATAAGTGAAAGCTCAACTCCTATAGATGTAATGCAAATGTGCTTACAAGCTGGAATGAAAAGAAATCAAACTTTAAAATATTGTATGGATAAATTTAGCTTAACTAAAACAGAACTTTTGAAGATGATAACACAATGCTTGCAAGATAAGAAAACGAGTAAAAATGTAATGAAAGAGAATCGTAAGAATAAAGACATAGGGGAGAATAAAGGCTCTGATAACAAATGTATTTAATTTTTTAAGACTATGATAAAATGAAATGACAGAAATATTAAGAGTTGATTACGAGAAATGGGCTCCAATTGCCCAATCTGGTTCAATCAACTCTGTATAAATAATATATCATAAGTTTATGTAATAGCCAATATAAAGTTAATGCTAATTTTTATATAAAAAATAATATAAAAATTTTTATTCTGTAAATAATTAGAAAGGGGAAATGATGGCACTTTCAAAAGAACAAACAATGTTATTGGACTTATTAAAGAGTTTAAAATTTGTATGATTTAAATATTTACTTGTATGCAAGATATTTAGTATAGAATAAGAAGTAGGGAGTGCAATAAATAACTCATATAAAAAAGGAATCTCTTATTGCACAAAATCAAAGTTTTGTGCAATAAGAGATAGGAGCATAATATAATACAGCCATAAACCTCTACTATCTATAATTTTTTCTTTTTAAATATTAAATTCTATGAAAATTTTTCAAAAATCTCCAAAGTGCCTATTTCTCTGTATTTGCCTTATTTCACAGACAACAAACTATATGCCTAAAAAATAAAAACGGCTTAAAATCGATTCTCGTGCGTCGCATTTTTGATACTTCTTTGCAAATCTACATATGATAGTAGTTTCTTCAAAAAAATCTACTTTTTAATGGTAATCTTGTAAAATCAATATTTAATCTAAAATTTTAAGCAAGTATTTTATCAACTTAAAAATAAAAATGCCTTAAAATTGATTTTGGAAAGCCAGTAACATTATTTTGTATGTTTTTAGCTTGTAATTTATTTTTTATATTTAAAAAAGTTTTCTATTTATTATTTTTATTCTAAATTAAAAGATTGCACAAAATTTTATTATATATTATTATATATTTTGATAATTTATATATATTAAAACTGTGCTATACCCCCTACTCTATCGTTTTATCTAAAAAAAGATTAGTTATATTTCAAACTAATCTATAAATTGTAATTTGTATTATAAGTAACCCTTAAAACTATTTATCTTTTTTTTATTAAATTAGTTTATATTTATAATATACTAGTTCTCAGATAAAAGTTTTATTAATCTTGTATTTTTATATAATTTTTCTCTACCTATTTTTTCGGATTCTAAAAGTCCTATTTCTTCTAACTGATTTAAATATGAAGTTGCAGTAATTCTAGTAACGTTACAAGCTTTTTCTATATAGGCTATTTTCGTATAAACTTCATAAAATAAACTTTCTAATAATTCTTTTGAGTATATTTTAGGTAGTTTACTTCTAAATTCTTCTTTGTAATTTATCATTTCATTTTGAATCTTTTTAATTAATAATATTGTTTCTTTAGATGTAATTTCAATACCTTTTAAAATATATAAAATCCATTCCTCAAAATTGTTATTATTTCTAACTTCATTAAATAATTTATAATATTCTTGTTTTGTCTTATTTATATATTTACTCAAGTATAGAATTGGGCTATCAATTAAGTTATGTAATACAAGATATAGAATATTTAATATTCTTCCTGTTCTTCCATTTCCATCATAAAAAGGATGAATACTTTCAAATTGATAATGTATCAGACAAACTTTTGTTAATGGGTCTATTCCATCTTCATTATTGTTTATAAAGTCTTCTAAATTCTTTAAATAAGTTCTTATTTCTTGTTCGCTTTGAGGTGGAGTATATATTGTTTCTCCAGTAATTGAATTTTTTAATTCCGTACCTGGTAATTTTCTAATCCCAGCATTATTATGCTCAATAGTTCCTTGTATTTTAATAATAGTGTTTGTATTTATATAACCATCTTTTTTAATTTGTTCATATCCAAGCCAAATAGCATTTCTATAATCCACAACTTCTTTTGCATTTTCTTCTTTATAACCACTTTCTGTTAGTACTTTATAAATATCATCGTGAGTTGTAACAATATTTTCAATAGCACTACTATCTTTCGCTTCATTAATAGTTACTGCGTTTATTAAAATATGCATATTTGGAATTGTATTTGAATATCCTTTTAATTCTGCTAATGCTCTTGATGATAAAGTTAATTGTTCTAAAATTTTATTTGTTTTTAGATTAACATTTTTATATGGTAACATTTCTAGTTTCATATTTTACCTCCATATATATAAAATATCATATTTTTTATATGTTTTCAATAAATATGTATAAAAAATTTTTAAAATTATACATATATTTTAAAAAATAGACTAAATTTTATTAGATAATTTTATTTAATATAATAATAATGTAAAACTACCATTATATGCTATTATCCTGTAAAATTTAATCTAAGTTAAAGATTTTTTCTATTCTATGTATAAATTATATTTGTTTTTTCAAAATGTTAGACATTTTATCTAAAAATTCCTCATTATTTTTTGTTGCCATCATTTGCTCAATCAACTCTTCTGTTACATCTGCTACAGATTTTGTTGACATTGCTTTTCTTAATGCATATACAACTTCTTGCTCTTTTGGTGAAAGTAATAATTCTTCACGTCTTGTTCCTGATTTATTTATATCAATTGCTGGGAATATTCTTTTTTCAGATAAGCCTCTATCAAGATGTACTTCCATATTTCCTGTACCTTTAAATTCCTCAAATATAACATCATCCATTCTAGAACCTGTTTCAATTAGCGCTGTAGCTAAGATTGTTAGGCTTCCGCCGTTTTCAATATTTCTTGCAGCACCGAAGAATTTTTTAGGTTTATGTAATGCGCTTGGGTCTAATCCACCAGATAGTGTTCTTCCTGATGAAGGTATAACTAAGTTGTATGCTCTTGCAAGTCTTGTAATACTATCTAATAATATTACTACATCTTTATTTTGCTCTGTTAATCTTTTTGCTCTTTCTAATACTATTTCAGCTACTTTTACGTGATGTTCTGGTAATTCATCAAATGTAGAATATATAACATCACCCTTTATAGAACGACGCATATCTGTAACTTCTTCAGGTCTTTCGTCTATAAGAAGTACTATCAATTCTATTTCTGGGTTATTGGTAGATATACTATTTGCAATTTTCTTTAATAAAGTTGTTTTTCCTACTTTTGGAGGTGCTACAATCATACCTCTTTGGCCTTTGCCTATAGGTGACATTAAGTCAATAATTCTCATTGCATATTCTGTTGGTGTAGTTTCTAAATGAATTCTTTCATTTGGATGTATTGGAGTTAAGTCATCAAATTTTTTCCTTTTAAAAGCCATTTCTGGCGCATCTCCATTAACTTTTCCAACAAATATTAGCGCTGGAAATTTTTCTCCTTCTTTTGGCATTCTTGCAATTCCTGTTACTTTATCACCATTGTCTAATTTGAATCTTCTAATCTGTACAGGTGAAATATATACATCATCAGCTGTTGATAAATAATTGTCTCCTCTTAAAAAGCCATACCCGTCAGGTAGAACTTCTAATATTCCTTCTACAATTTTATCTCCATTATTTGTTAATTTATATCCCATTGAGTTAAATTCTTCTGCTCTTTCTTCATCCACTACTTCTTGCTCTTCAGGGTTTTCATTTTTGATTTCTGCAGTTCTCGTATTTTCATCCTCCATTTTTTCTTTTTTGGCGTTATTTTCTAAAAAATCTAATAACTCTTCTTTTTTTAATTTTGAAACATTTTTTGCGCCATATTCCTTTGCTAATTGGCGTAATTCAACTAACGTATAATTTGTATAATCCATATACTAATCCCCCTATATTTTAAATATTTATTATTATTATCTATTGAAATTTAATAAGAAATTAAATAAATTGAAAAAAGAATAAAAACAAGTTAAACTATTTTTTGAGTTCTCTGAGCAAAGCGATAATTATTTCGCTAATGCTCAAGAGACTTTATACAAAACAGCTTTCTTATTTTTCGATATCAATATAAACTCTTTCGTTTGGATAGTACATTCCTAATTTTTCTCTTGCAATTTGTTCTATATATTCATCTGAATTTATATTATCTTTCATTTCTTTTAGCTCATCTTGCTCCTCTTGAGCAGTCTCTATATTGTCATTATATTTATCTTTTTCTTGTGCATAACTATTTAAAGTTTTTTGTTGTGCTATAACTGTATAAACAAAGTAAATAATAAACATTAGCACTAAAACTTTTCCAAATAATTTATTTATTTTTTTATTTTTCATATATGTTTTTCACTCCAAATTTCATCTATATATTTATTTCTACATTTTTCCAAAAAATCCTTCTAAAATTATCCGATTTTTTATATTTTTTGTCATTTCATTTCTTTTTTCTTATTATATTTAAAATTTCCTAATATAGTTTTTATTTTATTTACTATTTTTATAAAATGCTCTATAATATGTTTTTTTATAAAATTTATGATAAATTTTATAGGTGTATATATTATTTTCTTTAATATATTTATTATTGCAACAGAAATTTTTACAAAATATTTACTTAAAATTAACATATACAATATTATACCAAGTATAACTCCAATAAAAATATATCCCCTCAATTCTCCATTATTGAATGAAAAAATACTATATAAAAGAATTGCTCCTGCCAAAAGCCAAAATAAAAAATCTTGGATGTATGTAATAAAATCTATAGTTTTAAAACTTTTCCTTAAAATTCGAAAAATGTCGAATAAAATTCCTATGCTCATTCCTGTTAAAATAAATAGCAAAAATATATAAATTTCATTCAAAAAATGTGCCTCCTTTAAAAGCTAATTTAAAATAATATTGCTTATACTATTTGAATATTTTGCCTAATAGTCCTCCCCCACTTTTCTTTTCTAAATCTTTTTCACTATAACCCAAATTATATATTTCTCCATCAACTATTACATCAGCGGTATCTAAGCTTAATTTGTTTATTCTTAAATTTTCTCCCTTTACTGTAAGTAAACCTAATTCTGTTTCCAGAATTACTATTTGGTCATCAAAGCTAAGAACGTCTAGTACTCCTGAAATTGTTAGCTTTTCTCTGTTTTCTAATAACAAGTTTTGAACTGCATTATTAGTTGTAATATTATTATTTTTTCTTTCATCAATAGTCATATTTACTCTCATTCCTTTCTAAAGGTTGATTTTACCTTTTACAATATATAATTATTATATTCAGAACTTGTCTATTTTAGAACAAACAAAAAGTAAGAAAAATTGCTTCCCTCTATGCGCATTTAATATATGTACGGATACTAATATGTGCATTCAGTTTCACTATTATGCTAAACAACAAAAAAAGTGTGCGTATAAAATTTAAAATTAAAACGCACACTTTTTATTGTAGAAGACAACAAGGTTCTAGGGTACTCTACTTCAATCTTTGATTGCTATGTCGGATCAGGTTCTTATTAAATTTATTTTTGCCCTTACTTATTGTATAGGAAAAATCGACTTTTTCCTTGAGTTTTCAGTACTTTTAACGATTTTTTTTATGCTTTTTTATATCTGCTAATACATCATCCACAATATCAGTTCTTCCTCCTGATAAAACTTGTACAATGTCAAAGCCTGGTCGTCTGTTTCCTTCAATTATAACTGGTCCATTTTCAGAAATAGCAACATCCCATCCTACAACAAGTATTTTATCGCTTTCCAAACTAGCTTCTAACACCATTTGCTTTGCTTCTTCAAAAAAAGGTATTTGAAATCCGTCGAATCTTGTATGTGACACTGGATGTTCTTTATATTCGTTCAAGTCTTTATCTATAGCATTTCCTACAAGCCTGCCAGTGTCCATATCTATATTTACTGCCATTCCTCTAGCGTGAAAATTGTCTATAGCATTTACGCCATTTCCTACTCTTAATCCCATCCATAGAATTCGTGGTGTTCCATAATCATTAAAGGTCATTATACGCATTGTATTTACACTTCTTGTACATAAGTTATTCATTATTGGATGCTGAATAACTAACTCTTCTAAGAATATTCTATTTTTAATTGCATTATTAAAATATTCTTCTTTATTTACTATATCTTTTGTATATTCTTTTTTTACATTTGCACCGCCAAGTCCATCATAAGGCTTAGACATAAAGGCCTCGTGGGTATCTAAAAAATGCAAAAATTCTTGATAATTTCCTTCTTGTGGCACAAAAAAATCTCTTTTAGTATATTTTTTAAAATCTTCTAAAAAGTTAGGTTTTATTGTATACCTTTGCTTATACTCGCTAGGAGACACAATTTCGTAAAACTTATTTTCTTTACGTGTACTTAAATACTTTTTCCTTTCGGCTTTATTTTTATTATATAATTTGTAATTTAGATAGTCGCTAAGAGCAAAACCGTATCTAAAAACGCAGTATCCTGTGTCTAATATCAATTTTATAAAATTTTTATCTTCGCGTTGTGATACTTTTTTTAAGTTATAAAAGTATCTTTTATAATTTGCTGAAAAAATATATGAATAAAAAGCCATATTAGTTTATTAACCTAAATATTTTTTAGGTTTTCTCCTTTCTCATTTATTAAATTTTAAACTTAAATTAGTTCGTGGTGTAATTGTTCCAGTAATTTATTGCTAACTTTTTCTTTCGTCATTATAGATAGTTTGCACTCTTCTAACTGCATTGAAAATATATCTACTGAATTCATATTTAATATTTCTAATGTCTTTTTTATTACACTCTCATTTCCCATAATTCCATAGCCAACAAGAGAAATTCTGGATATATTGGTAAAAGAAGATGTAAAACCTCCTAATTCATTTTCTAATAATTCTTGGAATTTACCTAAATCACTGGCTTTAATTGTAAAACTTATGTTAAAACTATTTATGCTATTATTTATCATATTTGCTGGTATGATTCCATTGTTCAACAATGAAAAATACAATTTATTTAGCATATCGGCATTATAGCTTTCGTATTTTAATGTGATTAGAAATAAATTGTCATTTTTAACAATGCTTTTGACCTTACTTTCTTCTATTTTGTTGTTTATTTTTGTTCCAATGTTATTATTAAATGTAGAACCTGTTTCTATTAAAACATTAAATTTTTGAGCAATTTCTACACATCTGTTATGCAAAACTTTTGCTCCCTCATTAGATAGGTCAAGCATTTCATCATAAGATAGTTCCTCTATTTTTTTTGCATCGGTTATTTTATTTGGGTCTGTAGAGTATACTCCATCCACATCAGAAAAAATATAACAATGGTCTGCTTTTATTGCTGATGCAATGGCAACAGCAGTTGAGTCTGAGCCTCCCCTACCTAAAGTTGTAATATCTTTATTATCATTTATTCCTTGAAATCCTGCTACCACTACTATATTGCCCTTATCAAGCTCCTGCTTTATTCTTGTGGTATTTATATATTCAATTTTTGCTTCTTCATTTGTGTTTGAAGTATAAATTCCAGCTTGCCAACCTGTTAAAGAAATTGCATTATATCCTAGCCTTTTTAACAATATTGCAAGCTTAGAAATTGATGCTTGTTCTCCTGTACTAAGTAGTACATCCATTTCTCTTTTATCTGGTTCATAAGATAATTCTTTTGCTTCTTTTATTAAATTATCCGTTGTTTTTCCTTGTGCAGAGAGCACAACAATAATTTTATTTTTTTTATTATAAAAATCAATGATTTTGTTTGCAACAATATTTAATTTTATATTATCTGCAAGTGAACTTCCTCCAAATTTTAAAACTATAGTTTCCATATAAAGCAGTCCTTTATACTTAAATGTATAAGGCTTAAATATAATTATATTTTGCCTATAATATATTTTATTTATTTTAATGTAAATAGTTACTTTAGTATGTAATTTATTTGTACCAGTTTTAAATTATTTGTAGTAGCTATCATACTATACTTCTTAAATAACTATCTATAAAACCGTTCAAATCTCCGTCCATTACTGCTTGAATATTACCAACCTCATAATTTGTTCTATGGTCCTTTACCATTGTATATGGGCAAAAAACATATGAACGTATTTGGCTTCCCCAAGCAATATCCATTTGTATACCTTTTAGTTCGTCTATTGTTTCTTTATGCTCTTGCTCTTTTAAATGGAGCAATTTTGATTTTAACATTTTCATTGCAGTTTCTCTATTTTGAATTTGCGATCTTTCTGTTTGGCAAGCTACAACAATTCCAGTTGGTATATGCGTAATTCTTACTGCAGATGATGTTTTGTTAATATGTTGGCCTCCTGCACCGGATGCTCTATATGTATCTATTTTTAAGTCATCTGGGTTTATGTCTACCTCAATATCTTCTGTAATTTCTGGTAAAACCTCAACTGAAGCAAATGAAGTATGTCTTCTGCCTCCTGCATCAAATGGTGAAATTCTTACAAGTCTATGTACTCCTTGTTCTCCTTTTAAGTATCCATAAGCATAATCTCCAGACACTAAAAAAGTTACACTTTTTATTCCAGCTTCTTCACCTGCTAAATAGTCTAGCTCTTCTACCTTATACCCATTATCGTTTGCCCATCTGGTATACATTCTATATAACATTTCTACCCAATCTTGAGCCTCTGTTCCACCAGCTCCAGGATGGAGAGTTATAATAGCATTGTTAATATCATATTTTCCAGACAAAAGAGTTGAAGTTTCTAGCTTTTCAACCTCTTTTTCTAATTTTGGCACACCGACTTCTAGTTCCTTTTCCAATTCTTCATCACTTTCTTGAAGCAATAAATTCTTTATTTCTATCAGATTATCTAAATCACTTTTTACATTTTTAAATTGTCCTACTTTATTTTTTAATTCGGTGATTTTTTTTAATATTTTAGAGCTATTTTTGGAATCACTCCAAAATTCTGCTTGATTCGTTTGATTTTCTAACTGTGCCAATTCTTTTTCTAAATTTGCTATGTCAAAGTGAATCACCTATTTTGCCTAATTTTTTATTTTGTTCTTCTAATTTTAAACCTATTTCCTGTAAATCTATCAATTTATCACATCCTTTTAATACACTAATTTTATATAAAATATATATATTTTGTCAAGTGTACATAATGATGGGTTAGAAAGTAATTATCTATTAGTGCAGGCGGAAGCTACAAATACCAAAAGAGCAGGAACTATATTATATAGTTTTCCTGCTCTTTTGGTGTGGCACTAAGTTATAATTAACAAATTACGACTCAGTGATTTGAAAACGTTATGCTGAAGAAAGCATCGTTGCCATCTTCATTGCTCCTTCAAAAGATTCCGCCGCCCCCATAAAGCCAGCAGCGTGAACAAATGTAGCATCTTGCACACCAGTAACTTTTTTTAAAGTTTCCGGTGATGCTCCACGCCAAGATTTAGGAACAGCCTTGCGCTGGTCTCCTTCGCCTTGTCTTGTAGGAACACATTGGAAATTGTATCCACCACGCCGGCTAGGATAAACAAGAAACCAAATGTCATTAGCTTTCGGGTTGTGACTACTAAAAAGCCAATCCTGCCAAGGAACATAAGTGGGTAAGACCATAATATGATTTTTGCTATCTTCGATAGCATCGTCAACAATGTCTTTAGCCTCAGCCTTGCCCAGCTCCTGATTAAACAGTTGCTCGAATACCGTTCGTGCGAAATTGCACGCTTCAATGAAGCACTTGTTTTCATCAAGATTTGAATTCCAAGTGGGATTAAACCGAGCAATAATGTTAGAAATTGTGTACGGCTTTGCAGGGTACACGACCTTAGGCATTGCTCCGCAATCCGTGGCATCGATGGATTGAATCAACTCTTCATCAATCCATTTCCATACCAGCTCCGGTTCTTTTGTACCGGTTCTTTTTACAATTTCGGGGCCAAATTTTTTCCATATAAGCCCACACGAGGCATATGGAACTCCATTTTCTCTAACACCGTTTCCACCGTATTGATGGTGGTCAAATTCACCTTTACCAATATCATAAATTATAACGTTGGCAGGTGGCTCTTTTGGTATGTTTTGATCCAGTACACGGAGAACACAGAGTTCCCCAAAATACATTTCGAGTATTATTGTGGCGAACACTTCGTCTGCGTGGAATTTCCCAATATGGGTTATTCCATACCATTTATTGCACCAAAACTCTACATTCCGGACGTCTTTTATCATCTTAAGCATAACGCTTTCCCCTTTCTTTTTTATTTATTGCAAAAATTTTAACGTTCGAATATTATTTTAACATATTTTATGTAAATTTTCAAGCATTTGGCTATAAAATATAGGGTAAAAAATGTAAGAGAATTATTTTACCCTATATAAATTATGCGATTCTTGAGGATACGCCAATTGTATATTTGTTTAACTATACCGGAGTAATGAACAAAATTTTCTCAAAAACTACATATCTTTTAATTTATTTTAATTATTTGGATAAGCATTTTTTAATAAAGTCCTTTATTTCTCCATCTTCTGCATTTTCAAAATAGTACTTCTTAAATTGTTCTCTATTTATTGTTTGATAAAGAAATTCTTTATCTATGTTCCTTAAAATAGTCATCATATCGTTATGAGTTATTTTCTTAACTTCGTCCAATATTTTCCTATTGGCTTGCTCTGGCTCTCTTCTTTCTACCGGATAGCCACCACCTGCTTCTGTTTCAAATAGTTTTTCGAAAATATATTTAAGCGTAAGCTCACTTCCCCATCCAAAGCCTTTTGCAAATGGAATGGCTACTGCATTTCCCGCGTTTATTTGACTAAATAAATACGCATCTGTTGGGTCCGTTATATGTCCACAAAGTACACTTGGAAAGCTATTTAGTGCAAGTGTTGCACCTTCTCCTGTTCCACACCCTGTTACTATAAAATCTGCTGCTTTTGAGTTTATTAAAATTGCGGAAAGTAAACCTGCTTGAACATAAGTTAAATTGTTTTCTTCAGAGTTTTCCATTCCATAATTGTATACTTCATATCCGTATTTGTCTGCCACTTCTTTTAATGCATCAAATATAATTTTGTTTTTTGATGCTTGACTATTTTCATTTATTAAAGCTATTTTCATAAATCTTAATCTCCTTTTTCTATTTTTTTCATAGAACTTTATCTTGCAAGCCAGCCTCCATCTACTGCTAAGGTATAACCATTTACATAGTCAGAGGCTTTTGAAGCTAAGAATACTACTGCTCCTGCTAAATCTTCTGGTGTTCCCCATCTTCCAGCAGGTATTCTATCTAATATTTCTTTTTCTCTTTTCGCATCTTCTCTTATTGCTTTTGTATTATCTGTAGCCATATATCCTGGTGCAATTGCATTTACATTTATGTTAAATTTAGCCCACTCATTTGCTAATGCTTTTGTTATACCTGCAACACCACTTTTGCTTGCTGTATATGCTGGTACTCTAATTCCTCCTTGGAAAGATAACATTGACGCAATGCTTATAATTTTTCCTCCTGATTTTTGTTTCATAAATTCTTTAGCTACTCTTTGTGATAAGAAAAATACTGTTTTTAAATTCAAGCTTAAAATGTCATCCCAGTCTTTTTCTGTATAGTCTATTGCGTCTTGTCTTCTTATGGTTCCTGCATTATTTACTAAAATGTCAACTCTTCCAAATTTTTCTACAGTTTTTTCTACAATCTCATTTACTTTGTCTGTAGATGTTAAATCTGCTTTTATTCCTAAAAATTCTTTTCCTACTTTTTTTATTTCTGTTTCTGTGTCAGACATATCGCTCTGCCCTACTCCTACTATATTTGCTCCTGCTTCAGCCAAAGCAATTGCCATACCTTGTCCAAGACCTCTGCTTGCGCCTGTAACTATTGCAACTTTTCCTTCTAAATTAAATAAATCTTTTACCATAGTATATTCCTTCTTTCAACTTTTTTATAATTTATTTTAATCGATTTTTTTCATTTTAGCAATAGCTTTATCTATTGAAGTGAAGCAATTTATTTATTAAAATAAAAATGCCTAGGTGGCAGCGTACTTAACATACGCTTAGCATTTAGCTACCATACCTGGGTCTTACTATAAATATTTTACCAAGCAAAAAATTGCATGTCAAATATTTTATGCATAAATTTTATTATACTCTAGGTCCTATAAATTTATCTCCGTTCAGATGTATCATATGATCAGGCATTTCTGCTAACCATACTTCTGTTTCCCACGCTAAATCTTCTGCAAATTTCTTAAATGTCTTCATATCAAGAAAAGCTGTAACATATATTTTTCCATATCCACAATTAGTTGTCATCTCACTTATTTCTACTAATCTTTTTGGACTAATCGGTCCGACACTCGTAACAGCTTCAATAAAATAAATCCATCTTTTTTCCTTTTCATACAGTATAACATCAGGCAATTTGTCGTGTTCACCCATCGAAATGTGCAATCTTTCTAAAATATCTTTGTCTTTATATAGGTCTTTATCTTTTGTATCTCCAACATAAGCAACAATACTATTTGGAGCAAATCTAGGAGCAAATTCTTCTATAATTGCTTTTTGCAAATCATTATGTTTTCCTGGACTAAATTTAAATTCTTTACCATTAATTTTGATAGGAACTTTTATTAATTTTCTTTTATTTTCATAAATTTTTATTAATTTTTCATGTGTAGACAAATATTTATTTAATTCTTCTTCCCAATTATTTGTTTTATAATTTCTTACTAATTTTAGTGCCTCTTCGGTGATTCTGTATCTATAGTTTGGACTATTCGTAGCTAATCCATTATCTTCTATTAATGCTGAAATTCTAAAATGGTGTAATGCCTGTTTTCTGAATGTTTCTCTACTGTTTTCAGCATATGTGATATTGTAGTTTTCTTTAATAAATTCAATTATATCATGTATTCTAATATACTCATTGGTTGCTTTACTCCATTCATCTTGATTTTTAATATTAAGTAAAGCTAATAAAGTATATGCACACAAGTCACTCTGTTGCTTTTTTGGCATTCCTACATCCATAAGTATTTGTCTAGCTTCTTCTATTTTACTCATTATCAATTACCTCCATTAAAATATTATTACAATTATCTGATGATAAATCTTTATTTTCTCTTAAATATTTACCCATTTTTTTAATTTCATTTTCATTTGGTATTGGAATATTGTTTACCTCAGTCGCATTTACTTGAGTAGAACCATTTAATATTCTATAATATTGATCATATAATGTACTATTATATAACACATATAATCCATATAATAAATCTTCTTGTATTTCACTATTATCAGAAGTGCAAATATAATTTATATGATTTTCTGTTGATATAAAATCATAATTATTAAATTGATTTTTCAAAAAAATTGCAGGCTGAACTCTTCTATTCTCTTCTTTACTGCTAAATCTTTTGATAAATAGATAATTCATATTTTTTTGTAATAAGGATGTATTATCTTTTTTTATATATTGAGGTTCTTCTAATTTACTCGGAAATTGTATTATACCATTTTTAAAGTGAATGGATGATAAAAGCGGTACATTATTACTATTTGCTTTTTTTTCGAGTGAAGATTCATTTCTAAAATCTACCGTTAGTCCCGTTTTTAATTTTAATCCTAAATCATTTAATTTTGTATCAAATCTATTTATTGTTCTTAAAACCTTTATATCTTTTTCATTGGTTGGTAAATAAACATATCTTTCATCATTATTTTCAACACATAAATCGTAGTTAATTTCGTATTTATTTATTTTATTAAAATCAGAATTACTATATGATTCGGTTATAATTACTTTTGGTGGAGTTTCTTTGCTTTTTATTGCTCTTAATATCATGGTCTCTTGTAATACATTTTCCCTACTAAACACTTTATCTCTACTTACAAATAAATGAATATTAGTTAATTTAACATTATCCAAAAATTTCTGCCTAAATTTTTTAAAATATGCTCCTGATGTCCACGATCTTGGTACAATAAAAATCATTTCTCCATCATCTTTTAAAACTCTTTCTGCCATTTCCATAAACAGAAAATATATATTAGGTTGTCCATAAACAACATCTTTCATTGCGATAGCTTCTTTAGAGTTTTTTCCTATCTTTTTGTATGGAGGATTACTAATTATAATATCATAAATTCTTTCTGTTGTATTTTCGTTGTGTAAAATAAAGTTGTCTTTTATAATTTTGATTTTTTTTAATTTAGTAATTGAATTCTTTACTCTTTGCATATTTTTTTCTAATATTAAAGCAATATTTTCATCATTTTCATATAAATCAATTTCTATACTCTTGATATCTTGAATATTATTAAGCTTTTCAAGTAGAGCAATACTCAATATTCCTGTCCCTGCTCCTGCATCTAGTATTTTTATCTTTTCTTTATGCGACCTAGATAAATTTGCCATAAAAATAGCTGTTTCTTTTGAAGTAAAGAATTGTCCTATTTTCTTTCTCTCAACTTTTGATTTGGTGTTAATATATTTATCTGTAACATTAATAATTTCATCTATCATATTTCTTTAGCTCCTTTACAAAGATGTTTTCCAGTTCATTATCTTCTCAGACATTATATCATAATTTATTTACTTTGTCTTTTATATTTATAAAAATTCCTTCGTCATTTATTTCTACTTTACTATTACTCATGCAGGACACACTATAAAAAGAAGTGTCACCCTTTTTATTTAGGTTACACTTCTTTAATTTTAAGCTTTTATAAATTTTTTATTTAAGTTTGGGTGACAACCTAATTTTGTCACCCAATTTTCGATTTTTGTAAAATGCTTTAAACACAGGCGCTATGCGTTCTTTCCGCAGCAATTCTTATATTTTTTTCCTGAACCACATGGGCAAGGGTCATTTCTTCCAATTTTTGGCTCTGTGTTAACTATAGGTGTGTGGCTTTTTTCTTGTTTTGGAGCACTACCATTTAGTGACATATTTGTATTTTCAAAGCCTTCTCCCGTAATTTTTACAGATTCGTGTCTTGTTGGAGCGCCCTCTCTTTTTCTTGCATTCATCAATACTTTTACTACGTTTAATTGAATATCTTCTATCATTTGGTCAAACATATCAAAGCCTTCTATTCTGTATTGTACAACTGGGTCTTTTTGTCCATAAGCACGAAGTCCTATTCCGTCTTTTAGCTCATCCATTGCATCGATGTGATCCATCCATCTTTCATCAACTATTTTAAGCATTACGACTCTTTCAAGTTCTCTTAAAACATTTTCGCCAAACTCTTGCTCTTTTTGTGCATATTTTTGATGTGCTTTTTCAATTAGTTCTTTAGCTACATCTTCTGTTTTTATTCTTCCTTTGTTTGATGCTTCAGATGAATCTAGTGCATCAAGCTCAGTAATTCCAAATGTAGTTGCTACATCTTGCATAAATGGTTCTTTGTTTATACCATTTTCTGTTGTATATGCAGATACTAGTTTGTTTGCTACTGTGTCTATTATTTTTTCTATACTGCTTTTTAAGTTTTCTCCATCTAAAACTTCTCTTCTTTGTTTATAGATTATTTCTCTTTGAGTGTTCATAACATCATCATATTGAAGTACATTCTTTCTAATTGTAAAGTTACGTCCCTCAACTTTCTTTTGAGCATTTTCTACTGCTTTTGATAGCATTTTAGATTGAATAGGCATATTTTCGTCTGCACCTAATGTATTGTATACGTTGGTAATCATATCTCCACCAAAGATTTTCATTAGGTCATCATCTAGTCCAATGTAGAATTTAGATTCACCAGGGTCTCCTTGACGTCCACTACGTCCTCTTAACTGATTGTCTATTCTTCTTGATTCGTGTCTTTCTGTACCTATTATTTTTAATCCACCTGCATTTATTACTTTTTCTTTTTCTTCTTTTATTTCTTTATCAAATTTTTCTTCTAATTCTTTGTATTTTTTTCTTGCGTCTAGTATTTCTTGGTCGTCTGTTTCGTTAAATGCTGTTGATTGCTCAATTAGTTCTGGAGAATATTTTAGTTTTGCCATTTCTTGTTTTGCTAAGAATTCACTATTTCCTCCAAGCATAATATCGGTACCACGGCCTGCCATATTTGTAGCTATTGTAACTGCTCCAAATTTACCAGCTTGTGCAACTATTTGTGCTTCTTTTTCGTGGAATTTAGCATTTAATACTTCGTGCTTTATTCCCTCTTTAGAAAGTAGCTTACTTAGTTTTTCTGATTTTTCAATAGATACAGTACCAACTAAAACTGGTTGACCTTTTTTGTGGCTTTCTTTTATGTCCTCTATTACTGCTCTAAATTTAGCATTCTCGTTTTTATATATTGTGTCTGGGTGGTCGACCCTCTGTACAGGCTTATTTGTTGGTATTTCTATAACATCTAATTTGTATATTTCTTCGAATTCGTCTTCCTCTGTCATAGCAGTACCAGTCATACCAGACAATTTGTCGTACATTCTGAAATAATTCTGGAATGTAATTGTAGCTAGTGTTTTAGATTCATCAGCTATTTTTACGTGCTCTTTTGCTTCTATTGCTTGGTGCAAGCCATTGTTATATCTTCTTCCATACATAATACGTCCTGTAAATTCGTCTACAATTAAAACTTCGCCATCTTTTACAATATAATCAATGTCTTTCTTCATTATTCCGTGTGCACGAAGTGCTTGATTTACATTATGTACTAATTCAGAATTTTCTATATCATTAAAATTCTCTAATCCAAATTCTTGCTCTGCTTTTTTAATACCCTTTTGTGTAAGTGATGCAGATTTTGCTTTTAAGTCTACTATGTAGTCATATTTTTCATTATCTTCAGCTTGAGCGATGTCTTTTACATCTTCTTCTACAATAACTTTTGGAGTTAATTTTCTTACAAAGTTATCAGCTTTTTTATATAAGTCCGATGATTGTGCTCCCCTACCTGATATTATTAAAGGTGTACGAGCCTCATCAATTAAAATACTATCAATCTCATCGACTATAGCATAATTTAATTTTCTTTGTACTAATTGGTCTTTGTATATAACCATATTATCTCTTAAATAATCAAAACCAAATTCGTTGTTTGTACCATAAGTAACATCTGCACTATAAGCTTTTTGCTTATCTTTAGGAGACATACCGGCTATTACTAGACCAACTGTTAGGCCTAAGAATTTATATAATTTTCCCATCCATTCACTGTCTCTTTTAGCTAGGTAATCGTTTACTGTAATTACGTGTACTCCCTTTCCAGTTAAAGCATTTAGGTATACAGGAAGTGTTGCAACTAATGTTTTACCTTCACCAGTCTTCATTTCAGCAATTCTACCTTGGTGTAAAATAATTCCACCAATAAGTTGTACATCAAAATGTCTCATTCCTAAAACTCTTTTAGATGCTTCTCTAACCACAGCAAAAGCTTCTGGTAATAAGTCGTCTAAGCTTTCGCCTTTTTCCAATCTATTTTTAAATTCAGTGGTTTTTCCTTTTAATTCACTATCTGATAATTTTTGTATACTTTCCTCTAGTCCATTTATTTTTTGAACTAATGGCATAATTCTTTTTACTTCTTTTTCACTATATGATTTGAATAAACCCATTATTTTTCTTCCTTCCTCAAGTTTAATTTTACTCTATTGCGATGTAGATTCATCACTATATTAGGTATCTAATTTAACCTAAATTATACTATGATACTATACCACTTTTTATATAAAACTGCAAGCTTTTTTAAAAGTTTACTATGACAAATAACTGAAACGTTACTATTTTAGCAAGCAATGTAAGTTTTAAATTTTTCTTTGAGTGCTTAAGGTGGGGACCAACAAGCTTACAAACTGTAAAATGAAGCTTTAGCTGAATTTTTTACAGTTTGTGCGATGTTGGGGGCCGAAAAGAAAAATTTAAAACTTACATTGTTTGCAATAAATTTATATCATAATTCTTCTGTTACTAACATACACATCTATTAAGAATTTTCAGCAATGGGGACGGACTCATTTTGTAAATATCATATTGTCCCACTTTTAATATGAGAAGAGGTTTGTATATATGTTTATTTTTAATTTTAAAATCAATGGAAACAAAACTGCAAAAATATTTATGGCAATATTATGTATTATTGTTTTAATAATTACAGCTTTTATTTGCTACAAGGTTATTTTCAACAATTTTTTTAAAACAAATGATACGTATCTTTCAGAAAATACGGTTTATACTATCGAGGCAAGAAATTACACAAATGTGCTTCAGCAAGTACACAATGATATTGATACTTATGTTGGTCAAAAAATAAAGTTTACAGGGTATGTTTACAGAATATATGATTTTACTGATGAGCAATTTGTATTGGCAAGAAATATGATAGTATCTTCAGATTTTCAAACTGTGGTTGTTGGCTTTTTGTGTCACTATAATTTAGCTAAAAATTTTGAAACAGGCTCTTGGGTAGAAATTGAGGGAACAATTACCAAAGGTAACTATTATGGAGATATGCCAATCATTGAAATAGAAGAGATTAAGCAAGTAGATGTACCAGATGAAGAGTATGTATATCCACCAGATGACAGTTTTGTTACTACTTCTACTGTGTTATAAGATTTATTTTAACTAACTAAAAAAGACCGTTACAGGTAGAAGCTTTTTTTAGCAGTCTATTGTAACAGTCCTTTTAGTTCAGAGTGATTTTCATAATTATTTACAATTTTTTATCTTAACAATTGATATAAACATTTATATATTTATTTTTTTAATATACTGGTTATTTTATTCCATATTTTTTTAAACAATGATTGTTTATATTTAACCATTGGTAATTCAATAACTTTTTCTTTTTTATCAGATTTGCTAAATAAATTATCTGGATTATACATTTCTCTTTTCATTAATTCATCTTGTATATCATTATATTTTTCTTTTAACTTTATTTTATCTTTTTGCTCAGGTGTAGCCCAGTAATCTTTAAATAATATAGCTAAAATTATTTTTGTTTCCTCTAAAATAGGTTGCTTTTCAAAATTTGCTTCTGTAATTGTATACTCATAATTTATATCTTTATATTTTATAAACATATCTATCAATTTTGAGGGGATTTTTTTATATTCTTCAATACTTATATTGTTTAAAATTGTTAATGTTTCAGTATATGCTCGTGGTATATTATTAATGTCAACCATCATTATCTATCCTCCTTTTGAATTAGTTCATTATACATTTTATCTAAATAATCGTTCAATATTTTTTCCATTACTCCTAGGTCATCATCTAATCTAGTTCCGAGAATAGTTACTTTACCAATTGATTGAGTAGAATATGCTGAAGATCTTTGTGGCAATTCTATTCCACTACATTGTTTTCTTACATCATTTTCATCTAATATTGGTAAATCAAGAGTATTAAAGTGGTTAATTACATCCATAACGTCTAAATCGTCTTTCCCTAGCTTTGTTTTATAATAAACCTCTACCATTTTAGCTAACTCGCTATCAATTTTATTTTTAATTAGCTGTATTCTCTTCTCTCTAGCAAAAGAGTCTAATGACTCATCCTCCAATATTGTATTGAGTTGATTTAATAATTCATCAAAATCATTTGGCACCTCAATTCCAATTTTTGATAAAACAGCAAGTGCACTTTTAGCAATAGGTACAATACTTTCATATGCTGGTTTTCCTAGAATCGATAATTGACTAATTTTCTTTTTACGTATATTTGAATTTACTATAATTCCTGATATTCGATTTTTTGGTATCTCATCAAACACAAATGCTTCATCAGGATAACCAGAATCGTGATTTGTTTCGCTAGCTAATGTATATGAAACGTTTCTTATGTAAAAAGATATTCCTCCATCCATTATATATACTCTTAATGCACCAAAATTATCTTTATGTGGTATAGCAACTGAAATATTATTTTGCCCATTATAACACCACGTACCATTTACTTCAAATCCATCTATCTTATTACCTTTGTTTGCTGAAAGTATACCTGTATTCATTATGCTTTCATATCTCAATAAATTTTCTCCAATACCGTGATAGCAAAAACCATTACTCATAAAAATATATACCTCCTCTATACGATACATAATATATCATAGTATATATTTTTTTGCAACCATTTTACAATTTAAGCCCGTCCCCTTTTGCAAATTTATCTCTCTAATATAGATTTAACAACTCCTTTATCAATTATTGTTCCATATATGTTTTTTAGTATTATTAGTACTATTGGTCCAAAGAGTAAGCCCCACACTCCTATAAATTTAAAGCCTGTATACATTGCAATTAGTGTAAATATAGGATGTATTCCGATACTACCACTAACTATTTTAGGTTCAACAAATTGTCTAACTATACTCATTACGCACCATAATGCAAAAATACCTATTGCTAATTTTAAATCTCCCGAAAAAGCCAAAATTACTGTCCAAGGTATCATTACAGTTCCAGAGCCGAATATAGGTAAGGCATCAACAAAGGCAATTCCGAATTGCAATTAGCAAAGGGAACTCTATATTCCAACCTAAAAAGTAAAAAATGTATAATCCTACTAATGAAATGAAGAATGATATTACTACTAATGTTAACTCTGCTTTTAAATATCCACCTAATGTTTTTATTAAGGCACGTAAATGCACACCTATTCTTTTTACCCACGTTTCCGGCAAATGATGCTCTAATTGATCAATCATATATATTTTGTCTACACACATAAAATATAGTGCTATTAAAGTAATTACTGTATATATTCCAAGAGTTGGCATTGAGGTTATAAATTCTATTGTTTTGGTTAGTACTCCTTTTATCCAGTCTGTTACAGTATCTAAAAATTCAAGGCCAGAATTTTGAACTATATCCATTACCTCTTGTGGAATATTAAATTTACTTAAGTCTATACTTGAAACAATGTTTTGAAAAATTTGACTTCCAGTATCTATATACACATTTATATTTGACATTAAATTAGATGTTTCTGTAACTAAAGTGGTAATTATCCAAATTAAAATACCTACGATTATTGCTATGGCTATAATAAAAATAATTATTGAACTTGTTCTTCTACTTAGCTTTACTTTTTTCATCAGTAACCTAATAATTGGTTCTAATAGCAAAGATATGACAAATGCAACTAAAAAAGGCATATAGAATACGGCTAATTTGAAAGCTAAATACACTACAACAATGCTTAAAACTAGTATAAAAATATTTTTTATTATTTTATTTAAGTGGTTCATATCTACTACCATTATGTATTACTCCTTTGTTTTATAACTTGTCCTTTATTATATTTTATGCTTTTAATTAAAATTTATTCATTTACCAGTTGTTTGGAACTGCATAAGTAGTTTTGTAAAATTATTTTAAGCTAGTACAAGAATGTTAAACAAACTAGGGAGAGATGCCTAAAAAAGCTAGCACACAGGTTTTCAAAAAAATTTCTGATTGTCCTGAATTATTTCAGTTAGCAGAGGTGTGTCTAAAAAAATAGTATGAAAAGATGGAATTGAAAGTGACTTGAGCATACAAATACTAAGAAAATTTTGGTAGGGAATCTCGCACACTTGTGAGGGCGCTACCAAAATTTCTCATAGTATTTGTGCTAAACTCAGCTTGAACGACAGATTTTCATACTATTTTTTTAGACATATCTCTGCTAATTTTTTAAGCATTCTATTCCAAGTTTTTAGACATACCCCTGCTAATTTTTTAAGCATTATATCCTAAGTTTCTAGACACACTGTGACACATACTGTGCTAGCTTTTTTAGGCATCCTGCATTAAGCTTTTTAGAGACTTTTGTACTAGAATACAAAAAACATTTTAAAAAACTATTTATTTTAAGTTCATATTACAAAGTATAGCAATCCAATTCTATTCAGCATTCTTCTTATCGCAGTCACAAATATTTTCTAAAGTTGCATAAATTCCTTCTGGGTTTATTTCTTTGTTTTTTGCTAAATCTCCCAATGTTAGTATACCCACTATTTTGTTGTTTTCCATTACAGGTATTCTTCTAACTTGGTTTGTTCCCATCATTTTTTCTGCATCGTTTACTTCTTGATCTGGAGTACAGCAAGTTACATTGCAAGTCATAATATCACTAACTGGCGTGTGCTTTATTTCTTTTCCACACCCAATTGTTCTTAGTAAAATATCTCTATCAGTTACTAAACCAACAACTTTTTTAGAGTCATCGCAAACTGGTATACATCCTATATGATTTTGACACATTAGTTTTGCACACTCTTCTGTATCGCAATCAGGCTTAACAAATACCACTTCTTTACACATACAATCTTTAACTTTCATTTTTTAATCACTCCTTATTTAAAACTTTAATGCTCAGATTTTAAATTTTCTAAGCTTTTTTTCAAACGTGCATATTTGCAAAAAAATGCACATAAAATGAAGCTTCTTATCATATTATTGACTAAAAAAATAAAGATATGCAATTTAATATTACATATCTTGGAAATTTTTTCATTTTTTTAATTTTATGCTTTTTGCTAATGTTATTGTCACAATTAACGACATCACAAATAGCATTAGTATAAATAGGCAAATGCTTACAAGTGGTATTTGTAACTTTTCTAGTACAATAATATTTTGCATAGATTTTACAATTATATATATTATTGGTATAGATATAATTATTGAAATAATTGTTGCTTTTGAAAACATATAAATATCTTCATATAAAAGAATGTTTTTAATATTCTTTTTCTGTGCACCTATATCACTTATTATTTTAAATTCTTGTTTTCTTTCACTTAAACTTGCATTTAAAATATTTACTGTGCTTATAATTCCTATAATAATTATTGCAAGCAATATAGAATTTAACATTAGTTTTATAATATTTATATAAATTATTTTTTCCTGATTATCTAATGTATAATATGTAGCATCTATTTCAATATTTTGTTTTTGCTTAATATTCTCTATATAATTTGAAAATCCTATAATATTATCACATTTTATTCTTGCATAAGTAGCATCCACATCAGACCATATAAATTTTGTAATTTGATAGTTATTTGATAAATTATATTTTTCTACATCACTGTTTATTGATTGTAACATATCCATATTAACAAAAATAATTGGTGCTTGATATTTTGTTGTAAAATCACTAAATTCTTCAAGCAAATGGTCTGTTAGAATTATGTTATTTTTTAGAGTATTACAATTTACTTTTTGGTATTTATAATCCACACTATCTGTCATATAATTTGTTGCAATTAGACTAATTTGCAAATTATAATCTTCTTTAAAGGCTTTTTTAGAATAGTATGTTGTCGTAAAATCATCATTGATTTCGGCAATTGTTTTGTTGTTATAAATTATAATATCACCATAGATTCCTCCAGCTTTTTCAATATAATCCCTATACACTGTATCTTCCAAGCCAATAACTACCATATTTTCACTTTTTTTGCCATCATCATATGTGTCACTTGAATTTGTTAGTATAGCTTCTGTAGGTTCAATTAAAAAATTTAGCCCTGTCATTTTATATTCTATATATTTTAGATTATCACTATACTCTTTCTCATAATTACTTAGAATAGTTTTATAATCTATGTTTTGCTCAGTGTCAACAGAAATTTGAGCATCCACTTTATATTTATCTACTAAACTTTCAGTTACTTCTTCATATTTAATGTAAGTGTTTACTGTTATATATGATGTTATGCATACTACAAGAAGTATTATAATAGTTCTGTATTTATTTCGGTTTCTTTTTGCATCTCGTAATGCTAATTTTCCCTCTATTGGAAGAATTTTTTCTAAAAAGCTATTTTTTCTTTTATATTTTATTTGTTTATTATTTCGAATATTTTGCATTATAGAAGTTGAGCTTGCTTTTACACTTGGTATTATTGATGAAATATATATGTTTATAATTATAATTACAAGTGATAGTAGTATATATTTTGCGTCTATGTATAAAGTAAATGTAAAACCAGAATTAAGCATAATGTTATTTAATTGATGTAACAATACACTACTGAAAATTATGGAAAGCATTCCACCTATAATAATGCCTATTATCCCAATAATACATTCTTCTATGAAAATCATTTTTAGTATTTGTTTTTCTGTGCTACCAACACTTCTTAATACTGCATAATCTTTTTTTCGCTCATTTATGGTTATTAAAAATGCATTATAAAGTATTATTATAAACAATATTGAAAATACTACTAAAACTAGCACTATTAGTAAGTCTACAATATATGAATAATTAGCTTGCATAGTACAAATAAGATTACCATTTATTCCAACACCAATTAAACCATACATTGTTAGTAATTTTTCATTAAATTCTACTTTATTTGAAGCTTCTCGTACGTTGATGAATAGAGTGTTAACTATATCTGTAGAGTTTTTACATACATCTTTTACATCGGTGTATTTTATAAATATGTTAAAGTTTTGAGCCGAATTTATAAAATACGGCTTCTCTAAAGTTTGTAATTCTCCATCATCAGTATATTGTATATATATTTTTTCTATAAAATCTTTATCTTTTATTTTATTAAAGTCGTTTGTACTAATATTTCTTATTATAATCTGATAGTCATTATACTCTGTTTCTAAACCACTTGTTATTCCTTTTTTTAGACTTGATATTACTAAAATTGTAGTGAATAATAGTGTAGTACATAATATAATTGAGATGATTGTATATATAGCTCTTTTATAATTTTTTTGTATATTGGCGGTCGCTAATTTGGTTTCTATTTTCATTTGTTACTCCTTTTTTTGGATTAAAAATTAAATAAAAGGAAAGTTCAGAATCTGAACTTTCCCTAAAAACAAGGTAAATGTGTGAATTTAATTACAAATTAGAATTCAATAAACAGTATTAAACTATTTATGATTTTAGTTTGTAAAATACAAGTCTACATCATATGGAGAGCCAGATGCAACTAAGTGGACTGATACTTCGTAATCTCCTGCAGGAAGTTTCGAAGTCCACGTCATAGACTTCAATTCATTATTAGCTGTAGCAGATATGTCTCGTACTTCTCCAGTACTCATATTTGTAAGCCTTATAATGACTCGTCCACTAGAATTAGTCCTTCCTACAGTCCAAGATACCGTCTTTGCACCTAAAGGCAGTTTAAATGTTCCCAAAACCTTGCCTTGGGTCAATTTTCCTGTGTAATGGTACTGCGCTACAAGACTAGTTGCAGCACGAGAAACGGCACTCATATCGCTATACTTAATTGCTTCATTGCCATCAAGACAATTAGGTTCAGCTGCAAATGCAGGAACACTAAAGCATACCAACATCACAGCTAGCAAAGATACCAAAGCGACTTTAAAACGTTTCATCCTAAAAGTATACCTCCCTTAAAAGCCTTGAATCACACATTTACGCCCGTCTTTATCAATATTAACCATTGATGTTTATATAATAATATTTTTTTTTCAATTTGTCAATACTTTTTTCTACATTTATTTAACTCTTTCATTTTTTTGTGTACTTGTTAGACTTTTGTTTTAATAAAATTAGTCTTTATAGTTTCCTCATAAGCTGGTCTTGGTAAATTAGCTTTTTCCATACATTTTAAAATATAGGCCATATTTTTTCCTATATTTCTCATTGTTTGTAGTCCTTCTAGGTCTTGCATTGCTTCTTCCTTGTTGTTTCCGTGTATTTGATTCCAATATGAACTACCTACAACATACATATTGTTTATAAGTGGATATTTATTTAGTTGGTCGAATGTAGCAGTTGCTCCTCCACGTCTACAACTTGCAACTGAGCTACATACTTTGCCTGTAAAGTATTTTCCACCAGCATAAAATGCTCTATCTAAAAATGAAGTAATAGCCCCTGAAGCTGATGCGAAATGTACAGGTGAGCCCAAAACAAAACCATCAGCTTCCTTGGCTTTATCTAAGAATTCATTTACCACATCATCTTCAAAACATCTATTATTTGTTTTTCTGCACTTTCCACAGCCTATGCAACCACGAATTGGTTCGTTTCCAAGCCATAATATTTCTGTTTCAATATTTTCCTTATTTAGTTCTTTTGCAATTTCTTCCAAAGCTAAATTTGTAGCACCATCTTTATGTGGTCCTCCGTTAACTAAAATTACTTTCATTTGATTGCCTCCATTTTTTTTAATTTGTAATTGTATTACGTTTTTGGATAAACATTATCTAATGATATTACATTATATGTTTTTGAAGAATTTTATTACATAAGTCCATTCATTAGTGGTCGAGGAGTTTGTAAGCCCTGCATAGGTCCTCTTTGGTATGGTGGACGAGGTCTTGGTGGTCTATGTTGTGGCCTATTATTTCCCAATAATTGATTTAAAATCAAAATTTTTATTAAATCTCTAAGAGTTGTATTTCTTCTAACTTGCCTGTTTTGTGGAACTAAATTCTCATTTTCTTGTTTTTGCTTGCTTGATATATTTTCTGGTTTTACCCTAGTTTCTGTCAATCTTGAATTGTTTTCCACAGATGATGTCCTGTTTTGCTTTAATTGAGTTTGTACTGCATTGTTTTTGCTTGGCGAGCTAGAATTTGTACTTCTTTGTGAATTTTCTTTTTCACTAGGAACAGTAACTCGTATGTTTACAGTGTCTTCCTCAAGGTTTGTATTTCCTTCTATATTTAGATATATTTCGTCTGTCATTTGTTCCACTAATTCTTTGGTGATTGGCTTAGTATTTGCCTCACAAATTTTACATACCATTGGATTAACTATTTTATATATTTCAGGGTACAAGTCTAACACATCATTACTATATTTAGGCATAGTATTTGCTGTATATTCATATTCTTCCCCTAAATACTTGTATGTATTATTAGAATTAACCACACTATTTTGAGTTGGATAACCTAAAATACTTCTTATATAATCTTCATAACTTTGATAATACATATTATACCTCCTTAAAACTTTGTATATAATATGTATTATGCAATAGAAAGTGTGATTTTTTTATAAATCAAATTACATAAGTTTTTTCCGGAGGTAATGTATAAATTCTTGTGTTATAGATTGTTAACTAATTCTTTAAATTTTTCTCCTCTTTCTGCAAAGTTTTTGAACATATCAAAGCTTGCGCTTGCAGGTGAAAATAGTACGATTTCACCTGGTTCAGCATATTTACGTGCTAATTCTACCGCTTGCTCTACTCCCTTTGCTCTATATATTGGAAATACTTCATCAGGGTCAAGTTCATTAACAACTGCATCATATATTTTAGGCGCTGTTTTGCCCATTATAATTAGTTTAGTAACTTTATCTAATATAGGTCTTGCTAGAGGTGCATAGTCTAAGTTTTTGTCATATCCACCTGCAATTAACACAATCTTTTCGTCAAAAGAGTTTAAGCCTGCTATAGTTCTAGTTGGGCTTGTTCCAATAGAGTCATTATACCATTTAACTCCATTTAGCTCCCTTACGAATTCTAACCTATGCTCTACACCTTTAAATTCTTTTATTGCTTCTACTTGTGTTTCTGTACTTACTAAATCAGACGTTGCTGCAATGGCTGCACATACATTTTCGTAATTGTGCACTCCTCTTAGATGTATATCTTTTACATCTATAAGATGTTTTCTTACTCCATCTTCACACTCTTTTATCATTCCGTCATCATAAATTACACCATCGTCTAATTTTTCCTTACTGCTAAAGAACACTACCTTGCCTTCTGCTTCATTTTTAAATCCACGAGTAATATCATTATCATAATTTAATACAACTTTTCCTGTTGAATCTTGATAATTAAATATATTCTTTTTTGCTTCTATGTATTCCTCATAAGATTTATGTTTGTCTAAATGATTTGGAGATATATTTGTAATTACTGAAATATCTGGACTAATTTCCATTCCCATTAGTTGAAAACTACTTAATTCTAGGACTACAATGTCATCTTCTTTAAAGTCTCTAACTTTGGTAAATAGTGGTATACCTATGTTACCACCTAAGTGACAGTTATACCCACCTTTTTTCAATATTTCATAAATTAGTGTTGTAGTTGTGGTCTTTCCATCACTTCCTGTTACTCCTATAATTTTGCAAGGACAAGTGTTCATAAGCATCTCTATTTCGGAAGTTACTATTGCTCCTCTTTTTTGCTCAGAATTTAACTGTAAAGTAGTTGGCAAGCAACTTGGAGAACGAAATATAATATTATACCCTCTTAAAAAATGAAGAGCATTTTTACCAGTTACTAGTTCAAAACCATAATTTTCAATTTTATTTACAATATCTTCTTCTAGCTTTTCTTTATCTCTCTCGTCAAAAACTGTAACATTTGCTTGCAAATTAAATAAATAATCAATTAGAGGAATATTACTTACACCCAAGCCTATAATAGCTACTCTTTTTCCTCTTATATTTCTTTCAAACGCATCTAATTTTAAATTTTCCATAATTTCCCCTTTCAGCAATTTTGGACGGTCCCAATTGCAAATAATACTTTTTCGGTTGCTTTTTTTACGGTATTGCAATCAGTTACATCAACTCGTATTGTTTTGTCATAAATATTATAATATCCTGCTTTTTCTTGCAATTTATCTCTTTGCACAATATTTTGTTTTACTTCGTCATAATTGGCACTTTCTCCATATTGTTTCATTTTTCTTTTTACTCGTTCTTCTAAATCTGCCTCTATAAATAAATGATAATCTAGGTCTGGATATATATTCATTAAGTCTCTTCCAGATACAATCACATTAAACTTTTGCTTATACATATCAATTAGTTTTCTGGCAAAGCCATATAATTCAGAATTATCTGCATTTGCACCAGCTATAGAAACAGCCATAGATGCTTCTTCTGATTGTAAATTATCTTCATCAATTTTTTCGCCATTTATATATATCACTGTTTCACCGTTCTCTATCTTAAATTCAACACCAAGTTTATCCATCATATCTTTAATGTCTATATTTTTTATGTTGTTCTTTAAACTGTTTAAATCAATATGTTTAGAAGACATTAGTGCATATACAATTCCTCTATATAAATTTCCTCCGTGTAATATAATACTATTCGGTATGTGTTTTAATAATTCTCTACAAATTGAAGTTTTTCCACTTCCTACTAGTCCTTCAATTCCTATTACTTTATTGCTCATAGAATTCCCTCTCTTTTATTCAAATTACTTTGAAAATTATACCACAATATTATAAAATTTCAACTTTTTTTGAAAACTTAGGCTAGATGTGTAAGTTACTTTGATAATGTTTTTTATACTTTGCAATTTAAATAAACATTTTATTAAGTAGGTTAGAGTAGGCTTCTAAAAAAAGTATGAAAATATGGAATGGAGAGTACTTTGAGTTAGAAATTCTTAATAAATTTTATGGAAAGAGTTCATCTCGATGGAAGGGTGCCATAAAATTTATTTAGAATTTCTATGAAAAAGTAGCTGGACCGACATATTTGAAATACTTTTTTTAGAAGTTTACTCTAACCATAATTATAATTGCAAAAATTGCAAAGTATAAAAACCATTATCAAAGTAACATATTTAAAAAAATAAGTTTTGTATAAAATTTATTTTTTTGTGCATAATTGTATTAGATTGGAGGTGCTTCAATATGTCAGAAAACAATAATTCAAAGAAAAACAACAAAAAGAATAATGGAAAACAAAACGAAAATAATAATAGAAACAATAATAATCAATAATTAAATTACTCTTTCTCTTATTTTTATAACTAGTAATTCAAAAAGGCTATTAAGTTTAGGTCATAGTGACCCATTATAACTTAGTAGCCTTTTATGTATTATAGCTTTTTATCTTTCTAAATATTTCTTCAAGAACTTGCCTGTATAGCTTCTGTCATTTTTTACTATTTGCTCAGGTGTTCCAACTCCAACGATTTCTCCTCCACCGTCTCCACC
>CALXRZ010000003.1 GCA_944391015.1 uncultured Clostridia bacterium
ATTAAAGCTCTCTAGTACGGTATTATACCTTACTAGAGAGCTTTATTTTAGCTATTTAAGTTTTTTTACCCAAAATCGACCAAATTTGTACTGCTTGCCGACTCATCTGCTTTGAATGTTTCTATTTCTTCAAAGCCATAAATCTCTGCAAGAATACTTCCGGGGAAATGGCGTATTGTCCTATTGTATTCCGACACTTCCTCGTTATAGGTTTCTCGAGCAATGGAAATCCGATTAACACTTCCTTCTATTTGGTCCATAAGACTAGTGTACTGTTCACTTGCAGTTAATTCAGGATTGTCTTCCACAATAGAAATTAACCTATTAACTGCTGTTGTAAGGCTGTCATTAGCCTCACTAATTTGTTCCAAGTCTCCAGTATTAAAACTTTGTGCCAAGGCTTCACGAGCATTTGTAATATCTTCAAATACTTGCTCCTCGTGCTTTGTATATGCTTTTACTGTAGAAACTAAATCAGGAATAAGTTCTAAACGCCTCTGCATCATAGTTTCTACATTTGCTTCGGCATATGCAACATTCTCCTGCAAATCAACCAAATTGTTATAGGTAGAGATGAATGAGCCCACAACAGCGACTATTCCCATTACAACAACCGTTAAAAAAGTAAAAAGGAAAACGGAGATTATCGTTATAAGTCTTTTGCTTTTTTCTTCATAACTGTTTTCGTTCATAAAGTATTCCTCCAATAAATTATTCCTTTCAATTAACTGATGTTAAAACTACTGGCTTAAAAACCTCTTGATGCTCCACCTCCAGACGAATGACCTCCAAAGCCACCAAAATGACTTCCACCACTAAAGCCACTAGAAGAGTTATGATGTGACGAATAGATAATATGCTCACGTTGTCTTTCCTCTTCTCTTCTTCTCTCTCTCCGTGCGTGGTCGTCATCTGCTTCATTCTTAAACTTTCTCATCTGATTTAAGAGTTCAGCACTAAAATATGCTCTTTGCGCCATACTCAAATTATTATAGTACCTAAAAGCTTTAGAGATTTTATCTCTGTCGTCTTCATCTGCACTACTATGAATATGACCAATAGTCTGTTTAGCAGCTTCTTCTGCATTGCGAGCGGCATCATAATTACGCTTATCTTCTTGCGCTTTCCTCAAAACAATCTCGTATTCTCGTAACATTTTATCATCAGGGAAAAACTCTTTTTGAGCATAAGTCAATTCTTCATAGAGCGAATACGCTTTATGCAAGGCATCATACTCTTCATAAGTTCCCTTTTGATTGTTATGATATACTTTAATCATTTCGTTATAGGCCTTTTGAGCTTCAGCTTTATCACGCAATTCTTGCTGCTCTTTTTCGTAAGCTTCGCGAAGCTTTACCGACTCTTGATATAATGCCCTTACTTTTGCAATGTCTGCTTTGACATACTGCTGAGCTTTAATCTTTGCATCTTTCGGATTGAAAGTACTTTTGCTAAATGTGGAAATGTTATACTGCTGAGCTTTAGTTTCTGCATTATCATATGCTTTAATAGCATCTTCAAATACTTCAACATTGTCTTTGTCAGCAGGCATTCCCAGCACAGAATTAAGTTTCTGATCAATTACTCTTGCTTCAGCCATAGCTTCAGCTTCGAGCATTTTTTTAACTTCTTTCTCAAAGTCTAATTCAGGATGCAATCTCCGAACTCTGCTATAGAATTCGTTGGTGCTTGCCAATCTTTCTGCAAGTGTTTTATTCGCCATTTCAAGTTTACTGTTGTCTTCCCTAAATGCCTCAACACATTCTTTAAGACTTAAACAACTTTTCTCCAATTCTTGTATTTTCTTTGCTCCATTGTTATTACGCTCTTTTAATTTGCTATTTTCTTCAGATAATTTTCCATTATCTTCTTCAAGTTCATTTACTTGAGTTTTAAATTCATTATATTTTTTCCAATATCTTACAAGCTGAATGATGTTAAGAACTATTGGAATGACAAATACCAATACAAACAAATAGCCAAACAACATATATTGCCACTTATTTTGTTGTCCATTATTGACTTCGTCTCCGGTTGTAGGTGCAACTGCATCTGGTACTTCTGTTACATTCGAAGTCTCATTAGTACTACTCCAATCAATAGGAACAACATTTCTTATTTCGGCAATTACAGCCTCTTGGACTGATTTTAAGCCTTCGGCAAACCTATCTTCCTTGAAATATTGCATTCCATAGTTATCAAGCAACTGCCCAGACTTAGAATCCGTAATATACGCTTGCATAGTTTTTCCTGTCTCAATTTTTACTTGTCTGTCTTCAACAGAAAGCAAAATTAAGATTCCCATACTATCTTTTCCAATTCCGTATTGCTCATACATAGAATAAGCATATTCCTCGATTTGATTGCCATTTAAACTATTTACTGTGGAAACAACTACTTGAATGCCGTCATACTCTTCTGCGAGTTTGACTGCATTTTCCATCATAACTTGCTTATCCTTTTCAGTAAAAAGATTGGCAAAATCATTGACGTAAAACTCGTCGGTTTGCTTTTCAACTTCTACATTGTACCTATTACTTCCAAAGGCAGTAAGGGATACTGTCATAAGCAGAAATGCAATGGCTAAAATAGTCCGCCACAAATTACTTGTCCTTTTCATAAAGTCCTCCTGTTGTTTTATGGGTTTATACTTACTTTTCAAAAACTTAAATAACCATCTCCTTTCAAATTAGAATAGGATACTTAGCATAAAAATGCCTGTATCCTATTTTAACATAAATTTACATAATTTTCAATATTTCTACTAAATATCTATACTAGCTTTTTGATTTTTTCACCATATTATATCTAATCTTTTAAACATAGCACTGCCACACACTCCACATTGCTCGTGAACGGGAACATATCTACCGGTTGAATCTCTTTTACTTCATATTTTGTCTCCATCATTTTTATATCTCTTACCATAGTTGCTGGATTACAGCTTACATAAACTAGTTTTTTTACTTCTAGTTCTAATATTTTGCCTATAGTTGTTTCATCTAGTCCTCTTCTTGGCGGGTCTACAATAATTGCAGTAGGCTTAACATTTTTCACTTCTACTAATTCCTTAAAAGCCTTTTCTACATCTCCTGCAATAAATTCTATATTATCTACATTGTTCATTTTTGCATTTTCTTTTGCTGCCTCAACTGCCTCTTCTACAATTTCTATTCCATATACTTTCTTTACTTCGTTTGATGCAAATATTCCTATTGTTCCTATTCCACAGTATAAGTCACAAAGTATATCATTTTTATCTAATTTTGCATAATCTATTGCCTTTTGGTATAACACCTCAGTTTGAATAGGGTTGGTTTGATAGAATGATTTTGCTGATATTTTAAATGTATAATTTCCTAATTTATCATATATAAAGCCATTACCATATAAAATAACATCTTTTTCTCCCAGTATTACATTTGTGTTTTTATTATTTATGTTTTTTATAATTGTTTTTACATTTGGATATTTTTGAGTGATGTTGTTTACTAGCTCTGTTTCGTATTTTATATTATCTTCGTTTGTTACTATTACGCACATTATTTCATTTGTTTTAACTCCAATTTTTACAATAATATGCCTAATTGCCCCTTTTCTTGTGGTTTCATTATATATTGATATATGATTTTCTTTTATAAAGTTAAAAATTTCTTTTGCTACTTTTTCTGCTTCTTTGCTTTGTATTAAGCAATCTTGTATTGGTACAATTTCGTGTGTTCTACTTGCAAATACTCCCATTACAGGTTTTCCATCTTTGTTTACACCTACCGGATATTGTAATTTGTTTCTGTAATTATATGGGCTTTTCATACCAATTACACCATTTACAGTTATTTTATTTTCTAAACTTTTATTTACTAAATTTTGTACCATATCTCTTTTTATTTTTAACGTTTCTTCATATTTTATATGTCTTAAGCTACAACCTCCACATCTTTTATATGTGGCACAATCAGGCTCTACTCTGTTCTCTGAGGCTTTTATTACTTCTAATAACCTTCCAAATGCAAAAGTTTTGTTAACTTTTGTTATTACTATTTTACATATTTCTCCTTTTATTGCTCCTTTAATAAAAATAGTAAAATCATCTATTTTAGCTATTCCTTCGCCCTCATACCCATTGTCTATTATTTTAACTTTATATTCTTTATTTTTTTCTACCAATATTCTCATTCCTTTTATATTGTAATCAGTTTGCACATTTGCAAGTTATTTACTCTTCAAATATTTCGTCTCTATTTTTCTTTAGATTAAAATTAAATTTATAATAATATGGTTGAATATCTCCTACTTGATCTGCAAAATATATAAGATTGCCATCTTTGTCTTTAATTTTTAAGTTTGGAAATGTTCTAATCATTTTTCTATCATCCCAATATGTATTTATAAATTTTGCAAGTTTTTCGTTATTATATATTTTTTCGTATGCACTGTCTGCCCTTTCTTTATTTACTACAGGTAGGTTGTTTTCGTGAATTTTCCTTACAATAAAGTATTCCAAGGCATACCCTGTAAGTACAAAATCTATAAATAAAAATATTGTCACACCAAGTGTTATTATCTTTAATTTATTTACTGAAATTTTAGATTTAAGCCAATTTATTAGTCTATCAACTCTAGGATTTATATATGACATTAAGTATATTGCTAAAAGCCCCCAGAAAATTGAGAAGAATACACATATTCTCCCATTCAAATTTAGTGGCATATTTGAATAATCCCACCATTTTACATTTAGCGCTACCTCACCTATCCAGCTTACAACATACTCTATAATAGACCCTACAACAAATCCTCCCCAAAATAACCTATTACTATTTTGGTTAAAATATTGAAGGGATAATATCATTATTACTGCACCTAAGCCATAAATTCCACAAAATGGTCCATATAAAAAGCTTTGCCTACTTTCCCAAGTTCCTTTAGTAACAATTCCAAAAATTGTTTCTATAATGTAACCTAACACGCTATATATAATAAAATAAGCCAAAATTCTCCATATTGTGTAGCCAAAAATAGTTAATCTCTTTTTTTGTTTTGTTTGTTCTTTTACTTTTTCCATATAAAATTACGTTCCTTTCTTGATTACGTATTGCGAAGTAAAAACCATATGTGGGACTTATTTACAATTTAATTTACAAGCTGTTTATTGTTTTTACATAAACGCATATTGACAAAATACTTTTTACAATTTAAGCCCGTCCCCAATTGTAAAAAGTATTATACACTTTTTTATATATATTAGCAACACTTTTATTTCAATCTTTTTTTGATAAGTTACTGGATAATGGTGCTCAATAAAATCTAGGCACTATTATCCAGTAACTTTGGTAAATCAAGCACGTCACAGCTTTTGCAAAAATTATTTTTATTATATTATTTTATAAAAGACCATATTTTATGACTTGGTATGTAAAGCCCTTATTGCATTTAAAATAGCTAAAATCGATACTCCAACATCTGCAAATACTGCTTGCCACATTGTAGAAATGCCTAAAGCAGATAATATTAAAACTAGTATTTTTACTGCTATCGCAAATATAATATTTTCTTTCACAATTTTCATTGTCTTTTTTGATATTTGTATTGCGTTTATTATTTTAGATGGCTCATCTGTCATTATTACAACGTCTGCTGCTTCTATGCTACTGTCTGCACCTATTCCTCCCATTGCAACTCCTATATCAGAAATTGCAAGTACTGGTGCATCGTTTATACCATCTCCAACAAAGATAAGTTTTCCTTTTTCTGATTTTGTTTTAAGTAATTCTTCTACCTTTGCCACTTTTTTATCTGGTAATAATTCTGTGTATACTGTATTTATTCCAATTTCTTTTGCCACTGCTTCTCCTACTTCTTTTTTATCACCTGTAAGCATTACAATTTGCTTTATATTATTTCTTTTTAACTCTTCTATAGTCTTTTTTGCATCAGCTTTTATTGTATCTGATATTAAAATATGTCCTGCAAACTTTCCATCTATTGCAACATATAAGATTGTTCCAATATCATTACATTTTGTAAATTCTATTTTCCTTTCATTCATTAGCTTTTCGTTTCCAACTAGTACGTTTTGTTTTCCTATTTGTGCTTCAATTCCACGTCCAGATAGTTCTTGCGAGCTTATTATTTGACTTTCATCTATTTTCTTTCCATATGCTTTTTTTACAGATTTAGATATTGGATGGTTTGAATAATTTTCTGCATATGCTGTTATTTTTAGTAGCTCCTCTTGGGTAATTTTATAATCCTGTATTCCAGCCCTTTCCACTTCATTATTCAAGCTTATACTTTCCCCTAAATTATTCTGTACAAAGCCTTTTGTTTCAATTTGGTTATCGGTTTTAGCCACTTCTACTTTTTGTACTTCAAACACACCTTCTGTTAAAGTTCCTGTTTTATCAAAAACAGCTATTTCCGTGCTGGCCAAAGCTTCTAGATAGTTGCTTCCTTTAACTAATATTCCAATTTTAGAAGCTCCTCCAATTCCTCCAAAAAAGCTTAATGGTATAGATATTACTAGTGCACAAGGACACGAAACCACTAAGAATGACAATGCTCTATATATCCAATCTTGAAAATTTGCTCCTTTCACAATAAGTGGTGGAACTATTGCAAGTACAACTGCTATAATTACAACTGTTGGTGTATAATATCTTGCAAATTTAGTTATAAAGTTCTCAGATTTAGATTTTTTACTACTAGCATTTTCCACTAAGTCTAGTATTTTACTTACAGTAGATTCTCCAAACTTTTTTGTTACCTCTACTTTTATTGTACCATTCAAATTGATACAACCACTAAGTATATCTTCTCCTTTGCCTACTTCTCTTGGCAATGATTCTCCCGTTAATGCTTTTGTGTCTAATGTTGTATTTCCCTCAATTATACGTCCATCTAATGGAACTTTTTCTCCAGGCTTTATTACGATGGTCTCTCCTATTTGCACTTCTTCCGGAGCTACTTTTTCTAAATTTCCGTTTCTATATGCATTCGCATAGTCTGGTCTAATATCCATTAAACTTGCAATTGATTTTCTTGATTTATCAACTGCATAACCTTGAAATAGCTCTCCTATTTGGTAAAATAGCATAACTGCTACTGCCTCAGGAAATTCGCCTATTGCAAAAGCTCCAATGGTAGCAATAGCCATTAAAAAGTTCTCATCAAATATCTCTCCTTTAAAAATATTTTTTATTGCATCTTTTATAATTTCAAAACCAACTATAATATAACTTACGATAAAAATCCCGTTATTTATCCAAACGTTTTCAAATTTAACTGCCATAGCAAATATAAAAAGTATAAGAGCAATTATTATTTTTATTCCATCTTTCTTCATAATTCTTCCCTTCTTTTCAGCAATTATGGACGGGCCTAAATTGCAAATTTTATTTTTTGTTTTTATCTATTTTTTATGTTCTATGTGCTCCATCGCTATTTCAAATACATATTTTACGTGTTCATCATCAAGCATATAGTACACCTCTTTGCCTTGTCTTCTACACTTTACTATTCCCATTCTTCTTAAAGTTCCTAATTGATGTGATATTGACGATTTACTCATTCCCAATACATTTGCTATATCACATACGCACATTTCGTTTTCGTCCAATGCAAATAGTATTTTAGTTCTTGTTGTGTCACCTAATATTTTAAAGAATTCTGCTATTTTATTAAACGAGTCCTCATCAGGCATCTGCTTTAAGGCTTTGTCTACTACATCTTGGTGGATAATGTTACAGTCACATATAAATTCATTCTTTGACATTAGTTTTCCTCCTGTTCTATGAGTTTATTATTTATATTGTTTTGATTGAATATTTATTCAACTGTTTTACTATATTATAGTTGAATGCTTGTTCAATTGTCAATAGATTTTGAAAAATATTTTTATTATTTTAGCATTAAAAAAAAGAAGTATAGCCTCTAAAAAAAGTATGAAAATCAGCTTGACCGACATATTTGAAATACTTTTTTAGAGGCTATACTTCTTTTTAAAATTAAATATATTGTTTTACTCTACTTCTGTCTTCCATAATCCGTGTTTGTTGCAGTATGCATATATTGTAGATTCTGGAATATATTTGAATCTAACTTCTGGTTTTTGATTTGGATGAAGTCTTATTCTTGTTGTTTGATTATCGCTTACTTGTGCAATCCACATTATATAATGGTCTTCTACCATAGGGTGCTCTACCTCTCCTACTCTTACTATTATTTCGTCTCCATCCTTTTCATATACTGGTACGTGTTTTTCAGTTGCTGCATCTTGGCTGTTTGCTACTAATAGTTCCATTTCTTTTCCACAACATCTCATATGGTTAATGTCACCATCTATTAGTCCTATTATGTTACCACAAATTGGGCATTTATAAAATACTGTATTTTTTTCTTTCATTTTTCATTACCTCCTGTTTTTTTGTATATGTTATCACAAGACTGATTAGTTTTCAAGTGCTAAAATTTAATAAATCATTGGAATTTGTAATATTTTGTCGATAAGTTTCTGTTGACTTTATTTAAGATGGATGATATAGTTTTAGTATAGTTTCTAGGTCTTTATATTTATTTCAATAAAAATTTATTCTTTTTATTTTTTCAAAAAAATTGTAAAAAATAATATAAAATGTTATAATGGAGGTGATGTTTTGCCTTTAATTTCACAATTTTATGGCATACTAATTTATATTTACAAAGAATTAGGTGGTCACCATAAAGAACCACATTTTCACGTAAAATATAATGAATATGAAATGTCAATATCTTTATCAGGTAAAGTCTTAGATGGCTATATTCCAACTAAACAAAAGAAATTATTAGATGCTTGGTTATCATTACACGAAGATGAATTAAAAGCCTCTTGGTATTCATATAATAATGATGGCGAAGTAATTAAAATAAAAGGATTGGAGTGATTTTATGAGACCTAGAGCTATTAGTGTAAAACCTTTAAATGATTATAAATTATTAGTTACCTTTAGTAATAACGAAATTAAAATTTTTGATGTTAAACCATACTTAGAGTATAAACAATTTAATAATTTAAAAAATATATCTATATTTAATACTGTTAAAATATCTGGTCTATCTATAGAATGGATTGATGGTACTGATATTTGTCCAGACGAATTGTATAATAACAGTGTTACTGTAAGTTAACTTTTTTATGTTTCTAAAGTTCAAAAGTTCTTAAAGCTTTTCTACTCTAAGAACTTTTTTGCTTAAAATAGTTTCTACTCCTCCACTAGCACCTCACTTAATACTTTAGACAAATACTTCATACTGTTTAAGCATTGCTCCATTGTGTTTCCTGTTGCGCCAACTTCTATTATGCTTGCACCTTTTGCTAGTTGCTGGTTGTACCTACTATCTCTAAGTATTATTGGCTTAAACAGGCCTGGATATAATTCATTTGCTTTTTCTTGTATTTTTATTGCTAGTTTTAAATTCTCGTTCCAATTATCGTGCTTGCTACCTCCTCCATTACTTCCTATAACAAACATCATTTGTGCTGCCTCTTCGTCTCCTATTTTTACGGTTGGTGCATATGAACTATCTCCTATAGCGTCTCTATGTATATCAAATAATATATCTGTGTTTTCATTTTCTTCTAGTATTTTTGCCACTCCTTTTAGTGACCTATCATATGATGCACTATATGATGGATAGTCATATAATGTGGTGTCGTGAATTACATTGTATCCATAGTGTTCTAAGTATTTTGTAAGTTCTGTTCCTACTCTTACCACAGAATACTTTATGTCTGTTGTTCTAAAATTTCCTGACGCTTTATATTCGAAATTTTTTGTTGGAGTATAACTTTCGCACGAATGAGTGTGATATATAACTATATCTTTTGTGTTTACATCTACATTTGGAGTAAGCATTTCCTCTGTAAGCTTTATGTTGTCTGTTTCGTTTCGTATTTTTACCCCATTATATTCACTTGTATATTTTTCTGGTACATTAGTTTCTAGCACTTCTGTTGTTAAACCTGTTTCTGCTTCTTTAAGTTCTTCTGTTTTGCTTTCACTTGTCTCTTCATCTTCCTTTTCCGAATTATCACTCTCAGCTTCTAGGCTTGCTACATCCGTTTTTTCCACACTATCCAAAACACTCAATTCCACTTCCAGAGCCATTTTTAGTGGCTTTTTAGCTTGCTGTGTACTTGTAGTATTTTCTTCCTTTTGTTCAGATAGTTTTATGCTTGGAATAGCTATATCTAAACATTTTAAAAATGAATTTTTATCTACATTTAATTTTGTTTTAAAGCCAGAGAAGAATTTAGTTAGTGCCACTGCCACCACTATTGTTACAGTTATTTTTATTAAGTATTTAACAATATCTTTTAACTCAATTACGGCTAAATTTATCATATATCCCCCATAAAAAACTTTTATATATAATAACATTGTACAAGTATGCTATATATAAATATATGCTTTAGAGCAAAAAAATATAACCTAAAATGATATTTAGGTTACATTTTTCATTTAATTTGTTTTATAAATTTTAATCTCATAGACATTTTTTGAAATTAACTTATCTTTTGAATGTCTATCTATTTTTTAAAATTTCAATCATTTTCTCAACGCTCATTTCCTCTTGCTCGCCTGATTCCATATTCTTTAAAGAAACTGTTCCGTTTTTTTCCTCTTCCTCTCCAATTACTGCTACATAAGGAATTTTTAATTTATCTGCATATTTGAATTTAGCTTTTATTTTTTTGTTTTCTAAGTATACATCTGTATTTATTCCTTCGTCTCTAATTTTAGTTGCTACTTCTAATGCTCTTGAAATGTCATCTGTCATTGATACAACTAGAACTTTTGAAATTGACTCATCTTTTTCGTTTAATATATTAAGCTCACTTAGTTTTGAGAATAATCTAGTTAAGCCTATTGATACCCCAACTCCTGGCATTTTTTTATCTGTATAAAATTCTGCTAGGTTATCATATCTTCCACCAGAACATACACTTCCTAGTTCTCTATAGTCATCTAAAAATGTTTCGTATACTGTACCTGTGTAATAGTCTAATCCTCTTGCAATTGTTAAATCTACTTTAAAGTTTGAGTCTGGTACTCCAAACAGTCTTACATATTTTACTACTTGTTTTAATTCGTTTAGTCCTTGTAAAAATAGTTCATTTGTAAAGTTTAAGTTTTCTAACTTTTGTAGTTTTTCGTCAGTGGTTCCGTCTATTTCTATAAAGTTTAAAATTTTTTGTATTTTTTCATCTGCTACCTTTAAATCTTGTAAGCATTTTACTACATTTTCTCTTCCTATTTTTTCTAGTTTATCAATTATTCTCATTATTTCTACAGATTGCTCTTCTAGGTTTAATTCTGCAAATAATCCATTTAAAAGTTTTCTATTATTTATTCTGATAGTAAACTTATCAAAACCAAATTCTTTTATGGTTGTATAAATTACACTTGGCATTTCTGCATCATTTACTATGCTTAGCTCTCCATCTCCAATTATATCTATATCACATTGATAAAATTCTCTATATCTTCCTTTTTGTGGCCTTTCTCCCCTATATACCTTGCCTATTTGATATCTTTTAAATGGAAAACTTATATCATTGTTATATTCGCAAATATATTTAGCAAGTGGAACTGTTAAGTCAAAACGTAATGCTAAGTCTGTTTCTCCTTTATTAAATCGATAAATTTGCTTTTCTGTTTCTCCTCCTGCTTTGGCAAGAAGTACATCTGCCATTTCTATTATTGGAGTATCTAGTGGAAGAAAGCCAAATTTTTCGTATGATTTTCTTATTTTATCTACTAAACTGTTAAACTTTATTTGGTCTGCCGGTAATAATTCCATAAAGCCCGGCAATGTTCTTGGTTCTACTTTACTCATTTAAAAACCTCCTCTTTTTATATCAATAATAATTTTTATTTTTTATCTTTACCCTATTCTTCTCCTGGCATCAAATTATAGTAAATAGGCTCCTCTTCTACAATTCTAGTTGGTATTCCGTGCCCAGGATACACTATTGTTTCATCTGGTAATACTAATAATTTATTTGATATAGAAGCAATTATATCGTCAAAACTGCTAGTTGGTAAGTCCGTTCTTCCCCACATTCCTTTAAAAAGTGTGTCTCCCGAAAATAGCATTTTTTCTTTTTCACAGTATAAACTGCTTCCACCTTTTGTATGCCCCGGTGTATGAATTACTTTAAATTCCAAATCTCCTATATGCAGTAAATCTCCATCATTTACTCTAGCATCTGCCTCTAAACGTATAGGCTTTTCAGACATAAAACCTGTTAAGTTTACTTCTGGCTTTTCTAGTCCTTCATAATCATCTGTCTGTATTAGTATTTTACCACCTTTAATATTTTTAAGCTCCTCTGCTGCTCCTATATGATCTCCGTGGCAATGTGTTAAATATATATACTTTAATTTTGCTCCAATTATATTTAGCAATTCTAAAATTTTATCACACTCGCCAGCTGGGTCTATTACCATTGTTTCTTTTGTATTTTCATCCTCTACTATATAACAATTTGTGACTATATTTGCTATACTAGATGTTAATCTTAATTCTTTTAGTAACATTGTTTTTCTCCTTATTGTTTTTTTCTTTTTACTTCATATACACTGTCTACTTTTCTTAAATTCTTTAGCACATTGTTTAGTTTTTCTGTATTTTCAACTTCTATTGTTAATTCTATAACTGCTATTCTTTCTCTGTTAGTTTTAGATGCAACTGCTATTATGTTACATTTATTATCCCCTAGCACTTTAACTACATCTGCTAAAAGTCCTATCCTATCGTTTGCATATACTTCTATATCAGCACTGTAAGATGTTTTTTTAGTATCGCTCCAGTATACATCTATTATTCTATTTCCTTCTTCTAAAAGTTTTTTAGTATTTACGCAGTCTGTTCTATGAACCGATACGCCTCTTCCTCTTGTTATATACCCTATTATTTCGTCTCCCGGAACAGGGTTACAACATTTAGAAAGTTTTACTAAGCAATTATCTATTCCTTTAACTATAATTCCATTTTGTGATGGCTTTTCCTTGTGTACTTTTTCTTTAGATAAAGCCTCTAATGTTTTTTCTATGTCATCTTCTTTATGTACTTTTTTGTATTCTTCAAGCATTCTAGCTATTATTTTTCCAGATGATATAGAGCCAAAGCCAACACTTGCATACATATCATCTATTGTGTTATATTTATACCTATTTAATGCTGCATTTATAAATTCTGGCTTAAACAAATCATCGTGTTTTACACCTATTTTTTTAAGCTCTCTTTCTATTATTTCTTTGCCTTTTTCTATGTTTTCTTCTCTTAGATTCTTTTTAAACCAAGATAGAATTTTGTTTCTTGCTCCAGAACTTTTTACAAATTTAAGCCAGTCTCTGCTTGGTCCTTTTGCTTGGTCTGAAGTTAGTATTTCAACTATATCTCCACTTTTTAAAGGTGTTATAATTGGCATCATTTTGCTATTTATTTTGCACCCTACCATATGATGCCCTATTTGCTCGTGTATTTGATAAGCAAAATCTATTGGTGTCGCACCTTTTGGAAGTACTTTTATTGCTCCTTTTGGTGTAAATACATAAACTTCATCCTCAAATAATTCTTTTTTTAGTGTTTGCATAAACTCTTCTGGGTCTTGCATTTCGCTTTGCCATTCCAAAGTTTCCCTAACCCAAGCAAGCTTGTCTTCCTCTACTTTTACATTTGCTTTTTTACCACTAAAGAAGCTTGATTCTTTATAGGCCCAATGCGCAGCAATACCGTATTCAGCAATTCTGTGCATATCCCACGTACGAATTTGTACTTCAAAAGGTGTTCCTTTAGGTCCTATTAAGGTTGTATGTAATGATTGATACATATTTGGCTTTGGCACTGCTATATAGTCTTTAAACCTACCTGGCATTGGATTATATAAGTCGTGCACAATTCCAAGTGCTGCATAGCAATCTTTTACAGAGTTTACAATAATTCTTAGTGCAAATAAGTCGTAAATTTGGTCTAAGGTTGAATTGTCTCTTTTCATTTTTCTATATATACTGTATAAATGCTTTGCTCTTCCAGTTACTTCTGCATCTATTTTTTGTTTTTTAAGCTCTGCTTTAATTTGGTCCATTATTAAGTCAATGAACTTTAATCTTTCTTCTCTTTTTTTATCTATTCCTTCTACTATTTCTCTAAATTCTTCTGGATATAGGTATTTGAATGATAAATCTTCTAATTCCCATTTTAAAGAATACACACCTAGCCTATTCGCAAGAGGCGCATATAGTTCCATTGTTTCTTTGGCATTTGCTATTTGTCTATCTCTTGACAAATATTTTAGTGTTCTCATATTATGAAGTCTGTCTGCAAGTTTTATTAAAATTACACGAATGTCCTTTCCCATTGCAAGGAACATTTTCCTGTAATTTTCTACTTGTTGCTCTTCCACACTAGCATACTGCAATTTACTTAATTTGGTTACACCATCTACCATATATGCAACTTCTGAATTAAACTCTTTTTCTAGGTCTGCATATGTTGTATCTGTGTCCTCTAATACGTCGTGTAAAAGCGCTGCACATATAGTGTTGTCATCCATTCCTAATGTAGCAAGTGTATATGCAACTTGCACAGGGTGAATGATATATGGCTCACCTGATTTTCTTAATTGGTCTCCGTGTTTTGCCTTTGCATATTCATAAGCCTTTTGTATTATTTTAACATCTCGTCTTCCTTTTTGTTTTTTTACTGTAGATATTATATCTTCTATTCCTACTTCTTTATATTCTGACATAGAATCCCCCCTTACTGAATTATTTAGTATTTTCATAGATTATTTTTATCTTATATAGTATGATTTTCTTCTTCTTTTACTAAACTTCGCATTTGTTCGTTTCTTTCTTAGTTAGTATGATTTTCTTAAATCTTTCATTACTATTTGTATACTATCATTTCCATTAAATGAATTTATTTCTAAGCTTCCTACGACATCAACTTTATCATCTAAAAGATATTTTTCTGATAATTCTCCCATATTAAAACCTATTGCATCTATCATAAAGTTGTCTTCTTTTAAGGTTAACTTTAAATGCTTTCCCTCTGATAATGCTCTAATAGAATTGATTTTCAAATTTTTAAATAAGAAAAGTGGAGTTTTATTTGCTTCTCCAAAAGGCTCTAACATTTTTAAACTTTTTACACTATCTATATCAATATTTTTTAGTTGTACTTCACTATCTATATTTATTATTGGAACAATTTTATCTATATCACATTTTTTTGCATACTCTTCTAACTTTGTTTTAAATTCATTAAACTTATCTTTTGCTACAGTTACACCGACTGCCATTGCGTGCCCACCAAATTTTTCTAGCTCTGCACTGCAATTCATTAAAGCTTCGTGTAAATCAAACCCAGGAATGCTTCTGCCCGAACCTTTTCCGATATTATTTTCAAAACAGATTAAAATTGATGGCTTAAAATACATATCTGTAACCTTTGAGGCAACTATACCAATAATGCCGTGATGCCATCCTTCTCCACCAACTATTATGCACGCATTATTATTTTCTTCATTTTCTATTTTTTCTTTTGCCTCATCAAAAATTCTTTTCTCTATAGACTGTCTTTCTGTGTTATATTCATTAAGTTTTATAGCGAGCTTTTTTGCAGTTTCATAATCCTTTGCTAAAAATAAATCTAAAGCAATCTGCTCGTGCCCCATCCTTCCACAGGCATTTATTCGTGGCGCAACACCAAATGAAATTGTTCCTGAGTCTATACTCTTAAAGCCTACTACTTCTAATAAAGCTTTAAGCCCTATGTTTCGTGTTTGATTTACAAGCATTAGCCCAAGCTTTGCTATAACCCTGTTTTCATCAACTAGTGGAACAATGTCCGAAATTGTACCAATACATACAATATCTAAATATTTCAAATATTCCTTTTCTTCTAAATTTAGCTTTATAGAAATTGCTTGTATAAGTTTAAATACAACCCCCACCCCGGCTAGCTGATTAAATGGATATTCATTATCTTTTCTTTTAGCATCAACCACTGCTAACGCATTCGGTAGAGTCTGCGCTGGTTCGTGATGGTCTGTTATTAAAACCTCCATACCTAAAGAATTTGCATAGTCAACTTCATCTATTCCAGAAATTCCACAATCAACCGTAATCATAAGTCTATGGCCATCATCAAAAACTTTCTTAATCGCCTTTTTATTCAATCCATAGCCTTCATCTAGCCTGTTTGGAATATATGAGTCTACTTCTAGCCCTCGCTCTTCTAAAAAGCTTTTTAGTACAGTTATACTTGTAATTCCATCAGCATCATAATCACCATAAATAATAATTTTTTCATTATTATCAATAGCCTTTAAAATTCTATCAACTGCAATTTCCATATCTGGCATTAAAAACGGATTATGAAAATCATTTCTTGTAGGATTCATAAATAGGTCTATATTTTCTTTTTCTGTTATTCCTTTATTAAGTAGAACTCTTGCAAGAAGCTCGTTCAAATTATACTTTTGCATAAATTCTTTTAGCTTTTTTTCATCTATCTCATAGCATTCCCATTTTTTATTCATTAAAATCTCCTTAAAATAACAATTTTACAATCTATTTTACTACAAATTAGCAATTTTTTAAAGGGGTTGAGCAGAAATTTTTTGGCACCTTGGTGCCTGTCACAAAAGTGCCATTTGGCACTTTTGGGGACAGGTTTCATTTACGCAACAAAAAAGAAGCTAATTTAGTTTAAGCTTAGCTTCTTCGTTTTACTTTTTATCTTACAATTTTTTACTTAATTTATCCATACTAACTTGCCATCTCTGTTGTGTAGTGTAGTCTACTTTACTAACTTTCTATATTTGTTGTGTAGTCTACTTTTCAATTATATAAATTTTTAGAATATCAAACCTATTATGCACAGAAATACAATTTTTAATATAATTCCTACTATAAGATAAAAATTTGTAAGTGGTATACCAATTTTGTTTAACTTTGCCATATTTTCTAATAATATATCTACTTCTTCTTTCGTTATATTAGTACTCGTTTTTGCTGTTTCTTCCATATATTCTTTTGCAACATAAAATGCCTTAGTCATTGCATCTGTTTCTAGGTATGCCTTTATAACGTAACTGATTATACCTATTCCAATATATATTTGAACAAATACAAACCCCCCTAGCACATTAAATAAAACTAGAAATATTGCTACTAAAAAATATAATAAAGATATATTTGAGAATATAAAATTGAATAATAGCATTGCTCTACTTTGCACTGAATGTAGGCACTCGTGCGCAATTGTTTGTATTCTAGTAAAAGTATCTTTTATATTTGCTATAATAATTTTATCAGATACTGCTATATACAAACTTGTTTTGGAACCTTTTTCTTCCTCTATGTTTACTTTTTTATTATCTAATTTTTCCAAAATTGTAATGCAAATTTCTTTATTATCTGGAAATTTACTTGCTATTTTATTTAGCTCTTTATCATATCCTATTTCTTTTATCTTTTTTAAGTCTTTAAGGTGAATATTTAGTCCTATTTTTAATAGTATAATTGATATTATCATTATTGCTATAGTTATTATATATTCCATTTGCTATTGCTCCTTTTCCTATTTTATAGTTTGTTCAAATTTTATTGCTTTGCACTATTTTAATTATATTCTGTTTTTGCCACAAATACTTTTTCTAAAAAGCATTTTATATTATCTACGAGCATTTTATACAAAGCAAAGCTTTTGGTATACTATAATAGCATATCAAAAGCCTAATAAGAACCTGCCCCGACATAGAAATCAAGATTGCAGTCTGGTACCCCAGAACCTTGTTGTCTTCTACAATAACAACTATTTTCACACATAATATCGACATTTTTTCTATTTGTAATAATATATTTTTTTATGAATTATTATAACTTTTCCAAATATTTTTAAAGTACATCTCTTATTGCTTCTGCTATAATTTTATTCACATCTGCTATCATTACATTAAATTTCACTTCTAAATCAAAGTAATTTTTTATTTGTTCATCTTGAACTAACATTGCATACATTTCTTCTAACTTTTTTGTTTTTTCTTCGTCTCTATTTTCGCCAGTGTATTGTGTTAGTTGAACTTCGTATCTAAGTTGTTCGAATTCTTCAATCTTCTTTTTTAAAGTTGGATTAGACATAATCTCGTCTTTTAGTTTTTTATATGATTTATACTCTTCTGATTCACGAATTTCTTTTGCTAGCTTATTAGCTGTGTCGTATACGTTCATAAATTTATCTCTCCTAATAAATTATATTTTCAAGAGGACTGCCTCTAAAACTGACAAAAATGCCAGAAAAGAGCCTGTCCGTCAAAGGCACACAGTTTTTGTCTCATTTATGTCTGTTCTAAAAGCTGACAAGCTTGTTTATTTTAAGCCTGTCCCAAAAAGTGCCAAATGGCACTTTTGTGACAGGCACCAATGTGCCAAAATTAAGCATAAGCGTGTTTTTTTCTAAATGTAAGTAAGTTTGTAATTTCTTTTTCTGTATTTTTTGCTTTATTTGCTTTTTTAGCTTTTTCTTGTTCAATTTGTTCTGCTTGTCTTTCTGCCATTGTTTTGCAAATTGCTTTTTCATATATGTAATGCGTGTCCTGTGCAATTTTATTCCAGTTAAATTGTTCTTTTACTTTTGCTCTCGCTTTTTTTGCTACACTTGCTGATAGTCCTGCGTCAAATAATAAGCTTAATACTGAATCTGCTATAGAGTTTGGATTTCCTGCATAGCTCTTCATACCATCTACTCTATGCTCTACTATTTCATTTAGTCCCCCTACATCTGATACTACGGTTGGAACTCCTGCTAACATTGCTTCTAGTGCCACTATTCCAAATGGCTCGTATGTGCTTGGGAATACTGCTACATCAGCGCATTTATACATTTTTTGTACTTGTTTTGAATTTAAGTATCCTGTAAAGTATACTTTATTTGCAAGCCCCATATTTTCTGATTGTGCTTTTAATTCGTCAAGCATTCCACCTTTTCCAGCTATTATTAGTTTGGCATCGTGATAATTTGCTAAAATTTTAGGCATTGCTGATATTAAATGTTGTACACCTTTTTCATATACTAATCTTCCTAGATAAAGTATTATTTTTTCGTTGTCCATTGCGTATTGTCTTCTAAAGTCGTAATCTCTATCTATTCCTGTGAAGTTGTTTAAGTTAATTCCATTTGGAACTACATTTATTTTATCAAATGGTAATCCAAAAAGACCTTGTACGTGACTTTTCATATAATTGCTGTTAACTATTACTTCTGTTGATTCATAAGTTAAAAGCCATTCTGTATCATTTATGTATCTTTGTGTTTCGTCGTGTATTCCAGAATTTCTACCAGATTCTGTAGCGTGGATTGTAGATACTATAGGAATATTAAATGAATTTTTTAATGTTTTTGCTGCATTTGCTACTAGCCAATCGTGTGCGTGTATTACATCAAATTTTCCTTTTTTATTCATTATTTCTGTGGCTTTTGCAGTTAGATTAAAGTTAAGTTGCAAAATCCAGTCTATGAAATTATTTGGATGTATCATATAATTATCTACTCTGTACACCTCTACACCTTTGTCATTTTCATAATATGGTGTGTCTCCATCTTTGTATGTTACTACTGTAACTTCGTGTCCATCTTTTATCAATCTTTTTGATAAATCGTGCACTACTCTTGCAATTCCTCCAACTATTCTTGGTGGATATTCCCACGTTAGCATCAATATTTTCATTGGCTATAGCCCCTTTCATTTTTTCTTTTGATTTCTCGTTTCAATATGTATATTGTATACAAAAATATATTAAAAGTAAACATTTTTCGATAAATTTTTTTAGATTTTTTTGATAAATTTTGTACATAAAAAACTATTGTTTTTTTACTCTAAATATTATATAATAAATATTGTTACTTGGGGATGTATTTGGTTTCGACAGTAACTTTGAAGTACGAATAGCGAGTAGTGGATGGTCGCTTCGGCCACTATAAAAAAGCGAAATTTAAAAATAAACGCTGATAATAATAGAGAATTAGCTTACGCTGCTTAAGTTTAGTGGCACGTCTTACTTTAATTGCCTACGGTTAGAGATAAGGCGACAAAATAGTAGGAAACGAATTTATTCTGTGCCATAGGAATAAAGGGTAATTATTTGGCTACCTAGATTTTAAATTTGTTTGTTAGTTTATTTTTAGGGAATTTTTTAACAAACTGCACTCGGAGAAGTTTGTATGGATTGGTTATTGGACAGGAGTTCGACTCTCCTCATCTCCACCAAATAAGCATTATACGAACACATTGAGTTCACTTATGGATAATCAATTTCTGCCCAATTTTTTTCTTTATACATATTGACTATTTATACAGTTTTATGATATAAATATATATGTTATTTATTTCGGCCCCTTGGTCAAGCGGTTAAGACGCAGCCCTCTCAAGGCTGAATCATGGGTTCGATTCCCGTAGGGGTCACCACATATTAAAGAGTATTAGTTTTTATTACTAATACTCTTTTTTCTTTTATATTCCATCACATTTTTCTATACAAAAGTCTAAAATTTCCTTTAGTCTTTCATCTTGTTTTGTTAAGTATAAATAACCTATTAAAGCCTCAAACCCTGTAGAATACATATATTCTTGTACAGTTGCATTTTTAGGAAGATGATGATTTTCTGCATTTCTTCCTCTTTTTACAATTTCTTTTTCATTCTCCGTTAATTTTTCTTCAATTTTTTCCAATATTTCTGCTTGTGCTTTTGCTTTTACATATTTTATTGCTTCTAAATGTAATTTATGTGGTTTTAATTTAGTTGTATTCACTAAAAATTCCCTTACATATAGTTCATATACACTGTCTCCAATATACGCCCAAGTTAGTGGAGACATAGTGTTTACATCTGCAATATTTTTTGGTCTTTCTATTATTTCTATCATTATTGCCCCTTTCTATGTTTATAATAAGGTTTGTACAATATATTTAATTTTATAAATATATGTGCTTTCAATCTGCATTATTTAATCATAATTTAATTGTATAATATGCCAAATTCTAATTCCAATCAATTATGTCGTATTTATATAAAACTAAATCTCCTCCAATGTTATTCTTCCTATTTTTCCACTTCTAAAATCGTCTAGTATAATTTTTGCTACTTTCTCTTCGTCAATATTTCCTCCAGATATTAGTGCTCCTCTTCTCTTTCCTATTAAATGCATTACTTCAAGCACTTTTTCATTTTCTGCAATATCCATATTATTTATTTCTTCAAGTTCATTAGGAGTTAATTTATATCTTTCCATCAATTTATTTAAATGCTTATTTATTAGTACCCTTAGCAAATTAAAGCCAATTTCTATTGTTTCAAGCACATCATCTTTTATGCTTCCTGTATATGCTAAATTTAGTGCCACTTCTTCACTTTGGAATTTTGGCCATAGCACTCCTGGTGTATCAAGCAATTCTATGTTTTGATTTATTCGTATCCATTGTTTTTGTCTAGTTACACCTGGTTTATTTCCAACTGTTGCAGAATTCTTTTTAGATATACGATTTATAAAAGAAGATTTTCCTACATTTGGAATGCCAAGTACCATAACTCTAATTGCTTTTCCTATTCTTCCTTTATTTTCATATTGACTTTTTCCACTACTATATACCTCTTCTATCTTGCTAATTGCTTTATTTATTCCCTCTCCTGAGTTTGAATTTACTAGCACTGCCTCTATACCACTTTCTTTAAAATGCTCTATCCATTTAGCGTTTTGCTTTTCATCTGCTAAGTCATATTTGTTTAGAACAATAACTTTCTTTTTGTTCTTTGTATATTCAGCTATATCAGGGTTTCTACTAGATATTGGTATACGGGCATCTAATATTTCTACTACTACATCTATTAGTTTTAAATCTTCTATTATTTGCTTTTTCGTTTTTGCCATATGTCCTGGATACCAGTTGATATTCATTTTATTTTCATTCATTATTTTCACTCTTTCTTTTTTCTACATTGCCATTATTATATCACATTTATGTTTTTTTATAAAGTCAATTGTTTCAATAAATGGTACATAAGCATATATAATTAAACTATTTGCTTCTTTCTTTTAAAATACCTCTATTAAACATTTCCATTACCAATTCTAAATTCCTAATTTTATCATCATTTTCTGAAGTACTTTCAAAATTTTCATTATTTTCATATAATCTATTCAATTCAGTTTGAACTTGATTTTTATAATAATAATTTTTTATATTCAAATCAGTTTTTATTTTAAGGTATGCTTTATAAAAAGCTTTCGGATAATGTACCTTAAACCATGCAATTCTAAATGCATTCATTGTGCATCCTATTGCATGAGCTTTAGGAAACATATATTTTATCTTTTCAGCACTTTCTATATACCATTCTGGAATATTATGTTTTTTAAGTAATGTTTTATACTCTTTCCATTTAATATTCATTTCCCTATATCTATTTTGATTGTGTGTCCATAGATTCACTCGCCCTTTTCTAATAAATTCAACAATATCAAAAGCTGTAGATTTTTCTATTCCATGATTTACTAAATAATTAAACATATCAGCTCTATTTGAAATGACCTCATCTACTCGTTTATGTTTATTTTCTATTAAAAAAGATGCATTATTATTCCAAGTGCATGTACCATGAAAAAGAGCCGAAATACAAACCAGATCATTAAAATTACATGGTTTTTTTGTTGTTTCTATCATTTTTTGAACAAAGGGGTTTCCAAACTCTGGAATACCATTTGTACTAATTGGATATGATTTATCATTTGCATGTAAAAACATCTTTAATGTTTCTTTATCATTAAGATCAATATTCTTTGAATTTATTTTTGTTTCTTTTTCCAATTCATGTATCAAGCTTAAATCATCATTGCTTAACAAATCAAATTTATATAATCCCAAATTCCAAAGTGTATGATAGTCATAATGCGTTTTTATATGCCCTTTATTTCCAATTTCTGTCGGACAAAAATTCAATATCTCCGATTCTTCAGAAGTTATAAAAACTCCATCCAAATTTTCTCCAGTACATTTTTTCACTTCAAATAATTTACCTATGATTGTTTCCTTGTCAGAAGTATTCTTTATTCCAAGTATATCAACATATTCATTGTAAGACTCTTCTATTATCTTACCTGTTAATGTTTCTATTGTTCCTCCACATATTATTTTATCTTTACCATATTTTTTTTGAAGATATGTAAATATTTTTTCTTGTATTTTTCTAGAAAAAGTTAAGTTTATATCAGGCTCTTTTGCATAATCTTTTCCTGCAAAAAATTCAAAAGGAAGATTGTATTGTATAGGATTAATATCTGTAATTTCTAATAAATATGCTACAAGTGAATTTCCTACACTCCCTCTACAACCTACTTTGTATCCTAACTTTTTTGAATAATCTACAAGTTCACTTGAGATTAAATATATACTTGCAAAATTATTTATTTCAATAGAGTGTAATTCTAACTTTAATCTTTCTTCAATTTCTTTTGGCAATCTTTCACCATATATTTCTTTTACTTTTTTATAACATTTTTGTGAAATAGTATTTGTTGCAAATTCTATCTTAGGATACGTAATCTTGTATGGCATTACATTAATATTCTTTATTTGTTCCGATATTTTTATAGGATTATTTATTACAATGTCTTCTGAATTTTCTATATAATTAAAACAACTTAATAGTTCAGCCGTAGTTTGAAAATATTTTGTATTTCCTAATTTAATATTAGCACTTTTTTTATAAATATTTAATATTTCATTGCATCTATAGTCATTTTTATTAATAAAATTACATTCTGATGTTCCTATAAGCATTTTATTATATCTTTTACATAATTTACCAATTTTTATGTTTACATTTTTGTCGCTCTCATTTGGTTCAATTCCAATAAAATCATAAAAATCTATTATGGAATTAATATTTTTATCTTCAATATTTTGATAAACTTCACTTTTATTCCCAATTGCAGCATATAATAAGCCACTTCTATATTCTATTAAGTCACTTTTGTATATTTGAGATGTTTTATTATTATATGCTTTTGATATTAACTTATATAAGTTTTTTAAGCCGTTTTGCTCTTTAACATAAACATATATTGTATATATTTTATCCGAATTCTGTGAAATTTTAAAATGCATTTCAGAGCCATATATAATTTTGAAATCATTATTTCTTACATACTTATATGCTTCAAAAAAACCTTGAGTGCTATCAACATCTGTTATAGCAATAGATTTGTAGCCTCGATTTATAGCTTCCTCAATATATTCTTTAGCATAATTAAATCCTTGTAATTTTGACATTTTTGTATGGCAACATAGTTCTACTCTATTTTCCATTGTTCTGACTTTCCTTTCATTTGCTTCATTATCTTTGGAATATCTCTAAAGATTATATTTTTATTTATAGTCTTTTTAAAATCCTATTTTTTGTTTTATCTTATCTTTCTTTACTTTTGTATTCCTTATTGCTTTCAATACATCTTCGAGTTTTATAAGATTTTTATTTTCCTCTTCATTAATTACACGATTTGCCTGCTCTATTTTTATTTTTTCAAATAGACTTCTCACAAACCTTGCATTAGAAAAGTTTTTACATTTTTTTGCTACTTCAAAATATTTTACTAAATAATTTTTTATGTTTGGTGCAATTTTATATTCTTCTTTTTTGCATAATCCTTTAAATATCATATATAATTCTTCAGCTGTATAATCTGGAAAGTTTATTACAAATTGGATTCTACTTTCAAAACCTGGATTTACATTTAGCATTCTTTCCATTTCATTAGTATAACCTGCTAGAATTACACACAACTCTTCCCTATGATCTTCCATACCTTTTAATAATGTTGCTATACACTCTGCTCCATAATCTCTCCCTGCTTCGTCACTAATATATGATGCAATAGAATATGCCTCATCAATAAATAATACTCCTCCTATAGCTTTTTCAATTACCCTTTGCGTTTTAGGGGCAGTTTGTCCAACATATTCTCCTATCAAATCATTTCTTTGTGCTTCCACAAAATTTTCTTTATCTGATAAAATTTTTTCTTCTGAAAAAATTTTTCCTATAATTCTTGCAACAGTAGTTTTTCCAGTACCTGGATTTCCATTAAACACCATATGTAACATTGGTAATTTTTTTCTATTCTTGCATACTTTTATATAGTTTATTATCTTTTTAATTTGTTCTTTTGTATCTTCTAATCCTATTAGACTTTCAAGTTCCTTCATTCCCGTATTTTTATTTACTTTTTTATTTTCTTTTTGCCCTTGATTATCCTGTAATAAGTAATCAACATTATTTGTTTTATTAATTTTACTTTTTACTAAAATATTTATTAATTCACTCTGTATTTTATAGTAGCTATTTTCTGATATTTTCTTTAAAATATTTTTACTATATATTAAATTATTTTTTTTCATAAATTTTTCAACATATATTTCTTTCTCATCAGGAGAGATTTTATTTATTTTCATAGCCCAAGTAAAATAATCAAAATATTGTGCATTAGTTTCACCTTCTTTATAACTACATTCAATCATTATAAAAGATTTTGTTGGAAATGTATTTATAATCTGTATGATAGATTTTCTTATATCACTTGAGTTCCAGCCCAAATCACTTAAGTCCAATACTATAAGTCCCTCTTTGGCGCCTTCCCATTTTTTCATTTTTACTCTATTTATTCGTATTTCATCTTTAGAAATATATAATATATCGGAATTTGAAATAATTTTATTTTCATAGTAAATTTCTGCAATAACTTTTACCAATTTTTCGTACGAATTATAAGCTGATTCATTTCTTATAATTATATTATAATTTTCAAACTCAATATTACATTTGTATTCTCTCATTATTTCATGGTATTTTATTATTTCTCTTAAGGTGTCTTTACATTTATTTAATCCTACAATATTATCTAGTTTATTTAATATTTTTTCATTTGCTTCATCTAATAATAGTTCCGATTTTTCCATTTTTTTATTTTGTTCCTTTTATAATATATTTAGGTTTCTAATAAAGGATTTACCTATAAACCTATTCGTCTTTCTAATACAAATTAGTAATTGAAGTCATTTACAGTTAATGCAACTCTTAAATATTTTCTATAGTATTACTAAACTTTAAATACTCTGGTATCCATTTTAGTTTAACTATACCAGTATTTCCTTTTTTATTCTTTTCAACAATTATCTCTGCAATATCATTTTTGTTTTCTTTGTTATAATAAGAATCTCTATAAATAAACAGTACCTCATCAGAGTATGTATAAATTCCATATTTTGAATCTGAAAAATCTGACATCGTCGGTCTTTTATTATCTCTCTTTTCGCATTTTCTTGACAATTGGCTTGTTACAATAACTGGAACATCTAAATTTTTTGCTAATATTTTTAGATTTTTTAATATTTCAGTAACTTCTTCATTTCTACTTAGTAACATATTTTTATCAAAATGTATTAACTGAAGATAATCAATTATAATTAGTTCTATATCTTTTACTTCTTTGAGTTTTCTAGATTTTTCACATATATCTTTTATTGTATATGGAGTATCACTCATTATATATATTGGAGATTTTTTTAATAATTTTATTCCATATTTAATTTTATCTAAATCATTTTCTGAAAAGTTTAATGTTTGAATTTCATTTTTTTTATACAGATTAAACTTTTTTACTTCTATCGTCGAATTACTTATAATTAGTCTTCTTTTAATGTTTTCTTCACTGTTTTCTAAACTAATAAATATAACCTTCTTTTTGTTTTCTAATGCAATGTGACTTAACATATTTAATACAAATGCTGTTTTTCCCATTGCTGGTCTAGAAGCTATTACCATTAAATCTCCTTTATTTAATTCAATTATTTCATCTAAATTTTTAAATCCTGTATTCATATTATGGTTTTCCTTTCATTTGCTTCATTATCTCTGGAACATCTCTAAAGCTTGTATTCTCATTTAATGTTATTCTTCCACTTTCAATATCTCTCCAAGTATTATTTTTTAATTTTATTTCTCCTTTAAAATACTTACTTAAAAATATAATAGGAGAGTCTTCAGGTAATTTATTTGTATATAGTTCAAGTTCTTTTTCATTAAAGACATCTACATGACAACCTTCATCAAAACTATTATGATTAACTATAACTCCATAAGAATTTCTAAAAAACTTTCGATTTTTTACTTTGTGAGGAATATCTGTTATTACATGTAATTTATCATAAAAATTATAATCTCCTAGATGACTATCATAATCTTTTTTTATTTTTACAATATCTCCTTTTTTAAATTTTGTACCTGCAGATGGATTTATATAATCTTCGTAATCCATCATTACTTTTTGTTCACGTTTTTTTCCGTTATAACTAAAAATATATACCCCCGAAATATAAATCTCTTTTCCGTTATAATCAAAGCAATGTTCAATTTTAGCTGGTGTTAGATTGCTACAATATAAATTCAGTTCATTTTCTAACCATATTTCTCCTACTTGTTTTGCTAATTCTAAACTTGAATATACATTTTCATAGTGATGTTCGTAATTGTTAAAATTAAACATTACTTGTAATAGGTTAATTTTACTCATCTTTTTCTATCTCCTAATTTTCAATATCAATATATTTATAAAATTATTCTTCCACACTGTTTTCATCCTTTTGTTTTAATTTTTTAATATCTCCATCTGAAAATCCTGCTAATTTTAAACCTTCTTCTGTATACCAATTTCCAATATATTTTCTATCCTCTATCTTAAATTCTTCATAAGCATCTAAAAATAGTTCTAACGATATTTTATTTTTCATCAAACTACTTATAGCTTTAAGTCTTGTGCTATTAGTTCATCTATTTCTTTGTATGTTTTCACTATATTATTTTTTGTAGCTATATAATTATCCCATTTTCGTGTAGATTCATAGTATGCATTAAAGAAATGAACCACATTTTCTTCCTGCTTTAAGAAATTCGTTTTTAAATCTTGTAGTCTTTTTATTTCATCACTTATTAGTTTTCTTACACTATCATAATGTTTGCAGTTTATTCTTTTTATTACCTCCATATCTGGATAATTTTTTATTAGATTTTTATATATGCTTATTTTTTCATCAATGCTCATTCTTTTATTTCTATAAACTAAAACTGCTAATTCTTCTGTATTGAATTTATGCTTTATTTTTCGACAATAATTTCCAATAGATAGTGAATTTATTAAATCATATTCATCTAATATTTTTTCTTCTGTGTCATTTATTTTCTTTTCTATCATAGCATTTTTCAAATTATATCAACTCCTATACTTTCTTATAAAACATTTAATTATAAAGCTTATTATTTTTATTAAATGCACTTAACGACTTAAAATTGTTTTCCTGTTATAACACCAAAAAAAGATAACTAATACATTTTAATTATATTAGCTATCTTTTTTATATACAATATGCGTGGTCAAGTATTGTATTCTTGTTTAAGTAAATTTAGTATATAACAATTTACAATTTAAATTTTTTAGAGAATAAGTATATATTTTTTTATTTACTTGTATCTTTTTTCAGCATCTTCAATTACTTTCTTTATTTCGCTAACTAGGCTCTCTGGCTTCTTTATTGTTACCATATCCAAGTTTCTCATTGTCCATAATTTAAAGCCTAAAGGATTTGCCTTTATTTTCATTATAAATTTTTTCTTGTTTATTGGAATTACTTCTAGTTTTTTTCCAAACTTTTCATACACTTCACCTAATAAGTATTCATCACATTCAGCCTCTATTTCTACTTCATTTCCACTAAATACTTCTACTGAGGTTTCTACGTATTCTTCTATCTCTTTTTCTGTTTTTGTAATTTCCACTTTTTCTTGTAACTCTGTTAAATTTTTTATTCTATCTAATCTATAATGGAAAAACTCTTCATTGCCATCTTTTATTCCCAGCATATAAAATTGTTGTTTATCATACAAGATTGCATAAGGAGATACAACTGGTTTACTTACTATTTGTTTTTTTATTCTATCTCCCTCTATACAGTATTTCCAATATTCAAATTTCACTTTGTTTTTATTAGCAATACTATTAGAAATATCCTCTATGTTTTTTATTACCTCTATATTACTTGTCCTACCTTTTGGTGAATATATACGATAGTTTTTTAGTTTTTCGTTTTCATATATATTTTGTAAATTTTTGCACTTTTCTATTATTGCTTTTGATAGTTTTTCTTCAATGAATGTCGAATAACTAAAGGTATCTATAATTGCTCTTATCTCTCCCGGCTCGAAATCAGTTTCTGGGTCATTGTTTATATAGTAGCCTTCTTTGTTATCATTATATGTGCTTATGTCATAGCCAAATTTTTGTTGTAGTAAAATAATGTTTCTTCTTATTGTTCGTGTGTCTATTTCTACATTGTACTCGTCTATTATTTTATCTCTTATTTGTTGTGTTGATAGTTTGTGTTGCTCATCAGTATATTTTTTTAATATATTTAGTATGTATAATATGTTTCCATTTTTTTCATATAATTCCATAACTTTATCTCCGATTCTAATTATTATTTATAACTCTCTTAACAAATACATTTTTCTTTTTAGAATTTTAATCTTTATTTGCTTAAAAAAATTCAAAATGATATCTTGTTATAATAAGCATTATCAAATAAATTTTCATTTTTTTATCTTCTATACACCTTATAATTTTACAAAACTTATATATAATTTATGATTTTTTATTAAGTATTTTTATAGCATTTATAAATTTTATTTCTATATCTTCTCTTAATTTATCATTAATATTATCATAATGTTGATTATGTAATGTATCTAAAAAATCCTCATAGTATTTATAAAATAAATCATTTTTTAATCTAATATCATTTTTATATGCTTTGAAAAAATTATATAAATCATCATAAGTAATAATTCTATATATTTCTTTAATTTCTTTATAATCTTTTTCTAGATTTTTAATTTCATTTTCTATTTGCAAGACATTATAATTTGGAATAAATATCATTCCCAATATTTTTCTTTGCTCTTTTTGATTATTTTCATCATCCTTTTTATACTTTCCATTTTCTACATCACTTATATAATCAGATAATTGTGTGGTCCCCTTTTCTTTATCAACATGATGTAATTGGGCTTTGATTTTATTTTCGATTATAATTATATTTTTAGAACCTATTGCTAGCATATCCATTCTTCCACTTCCAGATTTTGATTCTTTATACAATGAATAATTATCAACTGGAAATTTCTTAATTTCTTTGCTGTTCATAATAAAATCTGACACAAACAATTCAAACATTGAATGTTCATCTATTTTTCGCGTAAACCAATAAAAGAGCATATTAGTGTAAATTTGTTCATCATCTTCCTTTTGACACATATGTAAAAAATTTATATTATTTTCTTTAGAATATTTCTCTATATTTACTTTTTCTGTAGTATCTTCTTTTTCCCAGTTATCATTTTCTAATAATTGCTTCATACTTTCATAATTTTTCTTTTCTTCATTTTTATTAATTATAGCATACATTTTTTGACTTGGTAATTGTCGTATTTTTTCTTTTATTTCTTTATTCTTTTTTTTCTTTACTGTATCTTTTAAAATAATATATTCTTCTGGATTCTTTACAACTTGTGGGTTTTCTTTAACAAAAGAATCATTACATATATATATATCTTTTTTAGCTTTTAATATTTTACTTACTTTATAAGTTATATATATAGCTTCAGCATTTCCCTTATTATGCTCCATTATGTCATATAATTTTTGCTTTCCATATTTTATATTCTTTTTATCAATAATCTTCCTTTGTGCATCATTTATTTTTTCATCTCCACGTTCCTTCTCTATGTCTATTTTTTTATTATTTCATCATTTCTATCAATTTCTGCCATAGCTAATACTTTTACTCTATTATTTTCAAGCCCTGTAGTAAAAATAATATAATTTATTTTTTCATAATGACCAGCTCTCATTCCTCCATAAGCAGGTACATAAATATATTCTTCATTATTATCTGTTTTAAAAAAGTTTATAATCTCATGCCCTATATTTTCATTATTGAATTCACCCACATACATTTTTACAATTAATACTTCTTCTCCAATTTCTTTCATAAGACTCCCCCTTATATTATTTTTTTAAATTTCATCCATATTTTTACCATAGCATAAGTATCTAATTGACAATATAATAATAAACCTCTTCTTAGTTCTTCTTGCTCTTGTTTTGATTTTCCTTTTAGACTTAAAAAAGTGGCAGATGCTTCTTCTCCATTATGTACTACTGGCAAATTATGATAATTAAGTTCTGGGTCATCCGGATATAATGCTGGCAACACTTTTTTTATTGAAGCAGAGCCTTCCATTTCTTTCATATAATATTGTCTTTTTTTAAACGGTGGTAAAAAGTCTACCATATTATTGTTTATTCTCATAAGTTCTTGTTTTAAATCTGGAAAAATTTCTCCAAGTTCGTTTATTCTTGAATGTTCAAAATTCATATTATATACAATTACACTACCATTTTTAGGAATATCTTTTATCATACTTTCTGCAAAATGTCTTAGGAAATCTTTATCTTCTATTTCCGCTAAAAACTCCTTATGCTGTATTGGTGCTCCCTCTTTTTCAATTATATGGAGTGAATATTGAAACGGTAATTGCTGATATGGTTTCGTTCCTTCATACTCTGGAATTGCTAACTGAAAAGTTTCAAAATCTATAAAATATAGTGGATATTTTATAGATTTTAATAATTCTTTAATTGGTTCTTTTTCTATCTTAGGTTCTTTATTGTTTATCTCGAAATCGATCTGTTCTAAATACTTTGAATTAAGATTTTCATATTGTAATTCTTTAAAGCTTATCTTTCCCTCATAATATTTTTCAAATTTTTTGTCATTATGCATTCCACCTTTTATATCAAAAACATTCGGCTTTGGTAAATCCTTTATACAATATTCCCAATACTCACATTGGTATGGATTTACACATTGCATTCCAATTAGCTCTTGAGGTTCATTATTTTCTTTATATTTATTCATATAAATATTTATCTGATCAATATTCTCTTTTATTTCATCATACTTGTCTTTTGCAATTTCTGTAATATCTTCTACATTAAATAACTTATTTAATTCAAGCTTTCCATGTCGTATATATTGATTATTTATATACACTATACTGACCTTTTTCACATTATAACCTAAACTACTTAAAACATAATATTGATATGAAGCATCATCAAGATAAATATCACTTATTTCTGTTGAGCTTTTAACTTCATATATTTCTAGTCCCTCTGGATTATTTTTTAAAATATCTACACTGCAAAAATTATTATTATAATTAAAAGATGCCTCTGTTATTATATTTACTTTATTTTCTATTGCATATTTTGTATCTTCTATCATTTTAGATAAATCTTTATTATATGGTATATTAGTATAATTTCCAAATAGCCCTCTTGCTAACTCTCCAACTTTAGTTCCATTATTTAAAATATTTTCTCTTGCTTTTATAATTTTCTCTTCTTCTCTATATTTATCTAGCCATAAAATTTTTTTGCATTGTATTGCTCTGCAATATTTAGATTTTGACAAATGGATTACATTTTCTATCATCTACTTACTCCCTTTTTGTAAATATTATCATTTTATATTCGTTTTGTAAATATTGCTTGGACATAAATTGCATGATAATTTCAAATATTTATTTTCTTCTTTCGTATTGCGAAGAACTTTTACTCTTCGTTGCTTATATTCTTTCTATCCAATTACTTTTCTATTTCGTCATCATTATCTATATTTCTATAGAATTTTCTATTGCTTTTTAAAAAATAAAATAATTCGAGAAATCTAGGTTCACTAAATTTTTGTTTGTAGATAGTTCCAAGTCTAAATATTGCTTTATTTGCTTTACATTCTATATAAAATTCGTCTACTAAAACTTTTCTTCCATCATAGCTAGTTTCATATTTTCCTTGACTGATATTATAATTTTTTAATAATTCATCTTTAATTTTTTCCTTTGCTATCTTTTTATGCAAATATGCACCTTTCTTTTCAAAATATAAACAGGTCTCGGTCAAAGCCCATCCATCTACTCCAATTTTATTAAATGCTTTACACGTATCCACAATAAATTTATAATAATCAAAGGTAAGTGATTTGTTTTCCCCAAATAAACGTATATCTTCTTCTGTTCTTTTCCATAATCCTAAACGACTTGCACTACAATAATATTTCGTATGAGCTGTTGGACTATCAGGCACTTTTGTAAATTTTTCATTAAAATAAGCAAAATCTACATCATTTAAGTTTTTTCTTAAATAATCTTCTAGTATTTCCCTTGTCATTATTTCATATTCTGTAACTCTTCCTTTGTCCTTAATGTACTGTAATACTTCCTCTTTAGTAAATTTCCCCTTACTAAAGTCTTCCATTAGGTATGCATACATTGCTAAATATTGACCTATGCGCAATCCTGTTCTTAAATAGTAATAAAATCTATGTCCTAAATCAATACCATTTTTCCTTGCATTTTTATTATAATCTCTAATTGTTTGAATTAGAAATTTATAATATTCCATATTTTGATAACCATATCCGTTAGATGGATTAGAACGTGGATATAATCCCTTGTTTATATTTTCTGCAAATTTCCACCCGTCATTATAATCTTCCCAAAATCCATTATATGCTTTTTCTAAGTTTGTTGTTTTCCACAATTTAAGTATATCTTTTGCCATTGTTGATGGATTAAATTTATATATTTGCAAATTAGAGTTCTGTAAATATTCAGGGTTTATTTGATCAAGACAACAATATTTATAAGGATTATCTTTAAAATCAGCTGTATATAACATTAGAGTAAATAGTCCATCTCTACCATATTTTTCTATTCTTAATAGAGCAACAAGTTTATCATACTCTTCTAATATATAATTTGAATCTTTTAAAGACAAATGCTTATCCATAAAATTTATTAAGCCAGCATCATTCGATTCTCTATGAACTTTATCTATTATTTCAGCTATAAATTTAAGATAATACTCTTTTTCTTCTTCGCTTTTTATCTCTATAGGTTCACTTTTGTGTAAATCAAAATTTTCAGTTTCAAATGATAAAGCATAATAATAAAATTTCGTTTTATAAAATTTTTCTTTAAAATCAGCTGGAATTTCTTCTCCAAATATTTTAATTAGTCTTTCGATATTTTCTAATTTATTATAATACTTATGGTAAAATCTATTTATTGTTTCTAGATATAATCTTCCCTCTGCTTCTATAAAAGCATCCGGAAACATTTTCTTTGCCCAGAGTGGAACATCTAAATAATCACTTTCTATTTCCTCCCATAATTTACTTTGATATTCTGTTGCTTTTTCTAAAAGTCCTCCTCTTGATAATAACTTTTCTCTATTTTCTGCTACATATAAGTCCAAATATTTTTTAGCAATTACTATAATTTCTATTTTTTTATCTAAGGGCATTTTTGTATCTAATTTGTCTAAAGTTTTTCCTTCAATAGTTAAAGGGGTTACGTTCGAAAATGTTTCAATAGCATTTATCGAACTTTTTAAGCTCTCATATACTTCGTCCAATATTTTGTCTGCAATTTGTTTACTTTCTCTTTCGTCATTTGCTTTTATGAATCTATCAAGAGTAACATTTTCATCAAAGTACGTATATTGTTCACTTTTTACACTTTGTTGTAACATATTTATTATTTTAATATTTACAGATAGCCTTGAGATTGCATTATTGATGGCATTTACTTTATTAGTATCGGTTTTATCACTCATAAAAAACATTTTCTTTTTAGATTTTTTTAATTCATTTTTTCCTAAATCTTCTAATACAATTATTCTTATTTCGCAATTTCTTTTTAATTTTTTTAAATCATCTAAAATACTATTTATTTCAGCATTATTAAATACTATTTTAACTTTTTTTCTAATTGCTTGCTCTAATGAAACATTACTAGCAAGTGACTTATTTTCATCTATGTTTTGATTCAGTCTTTTTCTGATAATTTCCATATATGAATTAGTTTTTTTAGCTATATCATCCCCATAAATAATAAAAGTAGAAAAATCTTCTGAATTTATTTCTTCAAAAAGTTTTTTTCTACTTTTTTCTTCTTCTTTTGTTAAATTTCTATCTATTTCTATGTCAGATGTGTCTATTATAGATAATTCGATTGTTTTTGTTGGCTCTATACTACTTTTCTCTTTACGAAACAACTTTTTTAAATAATCTATTAGTATCATTAGCTTCTCCTATTGTTTAATCTAGTATTTTATCAAATATAGCCAATTAAATATTGATACTTTGTTATTATAACATATTTGGTAAAATATTGCAATTTACATAAAATCATGCTATAATAAATAAGATTTACGGCAATTTGCTGTAGTTGTATTTTTTATTAACCAATCAGGAAATAAATTGAAGGAGATTTTTTTATGGCAATTTCAAATTCATCAAAAGTTCTTTATTTAGCATCTTCTGATGGTTCTACTAAAAAGAAAATGCGAAGTAAAGAATGGGAAATTTCCCGGTCTTCTCTGGCTAAAGTTCAAAAGAATCCTACATATAAAGAATGTAGAGAATATGCTTGCAAAGATATTTGTTTGCATACTCAAATAGAGGAACAGGGCTTTATTTCGGAGCTTCCTCGTGGTAGTAAATTTAGTTTTCTGGTAAGAGTAGGTACAAAGCTCTCAAATCCCAACGATCCTTCAACCTATTTTGGACAGTTTGAAAATAGAAATTTTATTTCTTTTTCTACTATCAGTAATAGAAATGTATCTTATTATGGATTAGGTGGAAATGTCCTTTTTGCCTACAATATGTCCCCTGATTTAATTGCTCACGTTTTTCCAATGGACTGTGACTCCGATCCTAACGCAGTTAATGAGGAGGATATAACAGAGTTTCCTAGCATTTGGCTTACATTACATGAGCTAAATGAGGCGACATTAAGACTGAAAACTTACAACCAGATAACCTGTAGGACTAAGTGCAATGGTAAAATTATTAAACCTGCAAGAATTATTGCTATTGATGCAATAACTCCTGAGGTTGAAGCCATTGCAAGGGCTTTCGGCATTGGGTGTACTATAGTGCATCCCAATAAAAACGCTATTTGTGAAAAAGGTGATCCTTTCTTTTCTTTTATCCCTGAAAATAAAAGTAAAAGAGAAGCTATCTTCAAAGAGTTGAAAAAGATGTACTCTCTTGAAGAAAGGCAACGTTTGACACTATAATTCTGATTATGAAAAGGCAACAATTTATTTAAGAATTGTTGTCTTTTCTTGTTTTTTCCAATTCTAAGTTTCCGACTGGAATGAGTAAATCTTAAACGTGATAACAATTTCGGTCCAAGGAAACTTAGCCTTGTTGTACATAAAAACCAATGGCAACTCCGATAAATTTATCAGAATTGCCATTGGTCTAGATTACTTCAATTTTTCTTCTAAAGTAGAAGAGCGCATTTACAGGATTTGATAAAGACGGATAATGACAGTCCCACCATCCGTGAATGCCTCGATTTGGATAGGAAATCCAGCATTGTTGGTAAACACCAATGTTTTCCTATACCTTTCGTCAGAGGACCAGGATACGGTTGCATCATACCCCTCTGCCACATAGGAAGAAGGAATACTGTGGTGAAATACCTTATCTACCTGCAGTCCTTGTTTTAGGACTGCATTGTAGAGTGCAGTCGATACTTGGCATACACCTCCACCGTATCCATCTACATACTTGCCACCACTAATTACGGTGGCAATCTTGTAGCCATTTTCTTTGTTGGCAATGCCAACAGTAGCATACCATTCGAATTGCTGGCCTGGCTCCATTCTGTAACCATCCAATTTGGTACAGGCAAGAGCCATATTGTAGTTCCGATTTGTTCCACTCGAATCATTATCGATTCTCACTTCACACAAGAACTGCTTTCCAGTTTCTTCTGCCGGAAGTAAGATATACCGTTTTAAAGCATACCCTGTGCTTCCGTCCTGTGTTCTAATTGTGTAGAAATCGCCTTCCTCTCCTGTAATAAATACGTTTTCGCCGTTCGAGAGTTTTTTGATTCTCTCAGCACTTTTAGACGGCGCATTCCTCAGAGAAAGGAATTCCTGCACCATCACCGTGCCAGTTTTTTCCGTTTCATAGCCTACTGCGTATACAGTAAAACTACTCATCAAGAAAATCAGGCACATAGCCAAAAATACGGACAAAATTGAAGTTTTCCGGTCCTTCATATCTGAGGGCCTCCTTTCTAAAAATTATGTTAACATTGTAGCACTATTTTATGACTTTGTCAATGTCTGAATTGCTAATAGTTTTAATCTTATATTTTAACTAATTTTACACCTATCTTCCTCGACCACTTCCTTGTTCAGGCATTCCCATATTTTCTCCACCTTTTCCCGGCATACCCATACCACCTGAAGTACTTCCAGAAATTGTACTAGTTACAGTTACACTACTGCTTGAGCTTCCGTTTATACTTAGTGTGTGGGTTTCTCCATTTTTTATTTCTTCAATCGTTTGTTATTATGATATGTTTTTTACCTTAAAAAAAATTTAAGTTTTTGTAAAAATTGTGTGTCCTTTTTATGAAAAAATATTTTTTTACACACAACAAAAAAAGACCCATTTAAGAGTCTTTTTGTTATTATATAACAAATTTTTTATTGTTATAATTCACAGTTTCTTTTTGTCTTATCAATGTATATTTTAGGGCAAGCCGTGAATTGTAACTTTTTATTATAAAGTTCTATAATTATTCTTATCTGCTCTTTCATCAAGTTTTCTATCATAAGCTTTATTTTTATAAAACCAGTCTGTCTTTTTATCTGTTGGGTGTGCTTTTCTATTTTTATCTAATAATACATCAAATAATGCAGCTATTGCCAAAACTAATGCAAAGAATTCAAATAACATTCCCATTACTTGAGTTGCATCTATTGTGCCATCTACTATTTGTGTTAAATGTGATGCAAAAGATGGGCCATAATACATAAAATGTGCTATTAAATATATTACTGCTGCTAATAATTTACGCTTTATCATAAAGCAAATACATATAAATGTTAAGAACAATAATACTATTTCCATAGTCATATTTGATGGTGTAAACATAAATTCTATTCCTATTGATGATAGTACTGTTCCTACTAATCTAAATCCCCAAAACATAAATGCAAACATTGCTATTAACCAACTTGAAAAATTTTTCATCTGTGTATGTCCTCCTTAAATTTTTAAATACTATAAATATATTTTATCATATTTTATTTTTATTACAATACTTTGGTCGAATTTTATCCTATAAATGTTATAGGATAATGTTTTTCTTTATTCAAGCCTTGGAATTCAGCTAGTATGTGTTTTCAAGCTATTATCTTGTAACTATATGATAATGTCAAAAAGGCAACACAAAAGCCTAAAATAAAGTATATTCAGCATTGTGCATATTAACGAAATTGTTAAGAAATATACATTTATTTTAGGCTACTAGTTTTTATTTATAGATTTTATTCATCAACAAAATTGAATTCGTCTTTAAATTTTTCTTTAAATATATCGAATACAGCTTGTAATACATCTTCGTCTTCTACGCTTACATAAGATTCTTCGTCTTCTGAGTCTGTATCTTCTAATTTAAGAATTACAACTTCATCAGCTTCATCTTCATCATTAGGTAGTAAAACTACATATTCTTCTCCCTCATATTCAATTAAGTCTAAAAATTCAAATTCTATTTCGTCTCCGTTTTCGTCATTTAAAACTATTATATTATCTAGTTCCTCTCCTTCTTGATTGTTTGGAACATTGTTTTCATTTTCACTCATTTTTTATATTCTCCTTTCAAAAATTTATTTATATTAAAATTTTAATATCTAGTTTTTAGTTAAGTGCTATAATTTGCGCCCAGCTAAACCTTTTATATTTTAGCTCATAATATTTCTCTAACTATTTTCTTCATTGTTTTTTATTTTATTCACATATGTTTCTAAAATATATACAGCGGAAATAGTGTCTACAATATTTCTTTTTTCATACTTATTTATATTCAAGTAATTCATTGTTCTATGTGCAGCAACAGTAGTTAGCCTTTCATCTATTTTTTCAATTTTTATTTTGTTAAACTTGCATTTTAGTTTGTGAATAAATTTTTCTGTAACTTCTACTCTTTCTGACTTGGTTCCATTCATATTTATTGGCAAACCAATAACTATAGTATCTATTTCATATTGGTTAAGTATTTCTTCTAATCTTTTTAGTACTATTTTATCATTTCCTTTATGATGAATAGTTTCTAAACCTTGCACAGTTATTCCAAGTTCATCTGTTATAGCAAGACCTACTCTGCTATCTCCATAGTCAATTCCTAATTTTCTCATTTTATTCATCTAATCCTATATAATTTTTAACCATTCTTTCTAGCAATTCATCTCTTTCAACTTGCCTAATTAAATTTCTTGCATTATTATGACTTGTTATATAAGTAGGGTCTCCTGAAAGAATATATCCTACTATTTGGTTTATTGGATTATATCCCTTTTCTTGTAAAGCATTATAAACTTCCTTAAGTATTTCTTTTGCTTTAACGTTTTTATCTTTTTCAACCTTAAAGCTCATTGTTTCATCCATCATTGGCATAATACATACCTCCTTATAATTCTGTTATTTTACTTTCCTCTTTGTCTGCGTGGTCTAAGTATTCTTCTTGTTTTTTCAATACACCTTCTAGTGCTGTTCCTTTATAATATGTAGATATTATAACATTTATTTTTGGTTTTGCAACTACATCCTCATCATCTTCAAATTCCACATCTACTGGTTCTATTTCTAAAGCTTCAACATTTTCTTTCATTTGCTCTATAAAGCTAAAAGCAGAAGATTTTTCTATTCCTGAAAATACTATAGCAAATTTTGGTCCCATATATCTTACAAAAATGTATTGGTTTGCTAAATTAGCTTTTATTACCTCACACACTCTAGTTATAACAGCATCACCGGTTTTTCTGCTTATATCTTCATTTATTTCCTCTATATTGATTATTCTAAACATACATACAGTAGATGTTGTATATAAGTCTATAGTCTTTTTTCCTTCGCCATACAAATATTCTGCAGTTTTTAGTGTACTATATTTGTCATCTCTAACTATACTTTCTATTATTCTTTGATTTTCTACTGTTTTTAGGATTGAAACAATATTATTTCTAATTACCTCTAGTATAGTTGTATCTATAGAGTCAAATTCGTGTGGTTGTCCACCTTCTAGTAACCAATATCCTATATATACATTGTCTACATATAGAGGGAAGAATAATGCACTTTTAGCTCTAGCAAATTCCATTTTTTGGTATGGTAGCCTGTCTCCTTCTTTTTCTACAGTTATATATTTTGGTATAGAAGTTTCTATGCTTTCTTTAAAAACTTGTTGTTCTTCCAAGTCACTTAAAGAACTTAAAGCATCCCAATGTTTTTGGTCAACATTTGAGGCTTTTACCACATATTTGGTTCCATCATATATTACAATAGTGGAGTATTTGAATTGATATCTTTCTATAATAATATTATTTATTTGTTCTATTTTTTCATCTACTGAAGCATTTTGGCTTATTGTGTCCATAAAATCTTGCAATATATTTAAGTTTGTTACCTTTTGGTTTAAACTATTAAAATTATTTATTTTTTTGTGTATGGACATATTATATACCATTAGCAATATTATTATTACTACTAATATTAGTATTACTCCAATTATCAAAAGATATCACCCCTTTTGTTCTTATTTTAAAATCTACTTTTCATTTTGTTTAATGTTTCATTCATATTACTTGAGAAACCATTTGATTTTTGATTATATGAATTAAATTTATTAGCTGGCCTATCATTGCTCAATAAAGGATACATCATATTTGTTAATCCTTCTAGGCTTGCCATAAAGTTTTTTGGATAACCTTTAGTAGATATTTCGCAATTTACTAAACCGTCCAAATATCTTGAATATGCCTCTTGGTCAAATGGTATACTACAAAATTTTATATGGTCTTTATCAAAAAGCTCTGTCATATATGACATTGATGGGTCATTGTATGATGACATTCCACCTATAATTACTCTATCTGTTATGCTTCTAACACGTAAAACTTTGTTTAATACTATTCTTAGTTTACTTGGTTCTAATATGTTTCTTGATTTTAAGTTTCTTAAAAATGCTGTTAGTGGTTGTATTGTCAATATATCATAGCTTTGTACTAAATATATTTCTTGTGCACAGTCAAAGTATGCATAACTTGTTTCGTAATCGCAATCCATTATAACTAAAGAATAATTTTTAGTTAGTGTAGTAAGTACATTTTGGTAATCTATAAAGTCTACACTTCTATCTGGAAGAGTTGTAAATACTGTTAAATTTTTATTTACCTCTATTCCTTTAGCAACTCCATTTGATAGATTGTCTACACAATTAAAAGCTACTTTTCTAAGTTCTTCGTCATTTTGTGTATAAATGTAGTAAGAATTTTTGTTTTGAGTTAAATCTAGTATTGCAGTTTTTATTCCACGTTGAGATAAAATTTCTGCTGTACTATTAACTAAAAACGATGTTCCGTTTTTTGAAGTTCCTACAAAAGCTACTAGCTTATTTGACATACTTAGTAAGCTCTTTAAATTTGTATTATCTCTTGGCTCGTATTCTTTTTTTGGTTCAAGCTCTCTTGAAGTTGGAGCATAGCTGTTTTGATTATACATATTTTGATTTAAGTTAGGTGTTGTATTTGCATTTATGCTTGGTGCTTGATTTCCTAAGTTAAACAAATTTACTTCTTCATTACTACTATTATTTACCACTTTTGAATTTTGATTATTGTTTGGTTCATCTTCTAAACCAGGCAATATAAGTTCTCCAGATGAACTATTATTATCGCTTTCATTTCCTAGACCAAATAAATTAACTTCCTCATCTGCTTTATTTGTTTCTTCTGGCTGTACCTTTTTAGGTCTTCCTCTTCCTCTTTTTGGAGTAGTAGCATCTTCTTGTGTAACTGTTTGAACTTTTTTAGGTCTTCCTCTTTTTTTCTTTTGAGGTTCTTCTGCACCATTTTTTTCTGATATATCTGTTTCTACTGATTGCAATATATTTTCAATTTCTGATTCGTCTAATTCATTTTTGTCAGCTACTTCATCCGCTTTTTGCTCTACTGCTTTGTTTTGGTCTACTGCATTAACATTAAAATTTGCTAAAGGATTAACTTGTTGTTCACTTAAACTAGTTGTTTCTGCACCAGTTGTATTCTCAAATTTTCTTATTCCTACTGTTTTTGGTATAACTGCTGGTTTAGTTAATCCTGCTTTTCCTATATTTCTTTCTAGTACATCTATTTTTCCAGTAGGCTCTATGGTTTCTTTCTTCTTTTTAGCTTTTTCATAATCTTGATTTGGAACATATTTTTCTTTGTCCTTTTTACTTCTTCCCTGACTTATACTTGGTGTTACTGTTCCAAATGTAATAAGTTCTTGATATTTTTGTGAACCTGCCTCTAATACTGCTTTTACATTAAGTGGCAAAAATTTACAAATTACCCTTAATTGTGCATCAGTATATTGCTCTGCTATGTTGTCGAAACTTTTTATATATTCTTCTTCGTTTTTTCCTAATCTTTTATAGTGATTTAATATGTTTTGAATTTCAACTTCGTTAACATCACCTTCACCCTCGGCTTTGTATTCTACATCATCAGATTCTATTCTGTAATAAATTTTAGCATCTTTTTTACTACGTGGTTTATTGATAAGTGCACATACATTTGAAATAGTTCTATCTTGTCCAAGCAGTGCGTTATATATTCCTATTCCAAATAACTTAACTAATATGTTTTCAGATTTTGTTCTTCTATCTGCACAAATTAAAATAATTGGTATGTCTTGTCCATCATTTGATGTAGCTTCGTCACTTATACTATCAAGTCTTTCAAATATAAATTTATCTATTACTCCATAATTATTATTTGCAAATGGTTCTACATCTTCACTTATAACGATTCTATCATAAGTTTTATCTTTTTGTAATTCTCTTGTTATTGCGTCAAAATAGTATACATTTTTACTAGTAATTATTTCTTTATAATCTTGTTGATATTTTTTTATTATTGATTCCGAAATACTTTCATTATTAACGGCAAATAATATTTTCATTTGTTAACCCCTCCAGCCTTTTACAACTATTGCAAACACTAATGGTAAAACTTGACATATTACCATTACTGTTATAATTCCTATCATAGCACCAAAACCTTTGTCTCTTACATCTAGCTTTCTTATTCCTATTATATATCTGTATATACCACTAATTGCAATTCCAACAAAGCCAAATGGTATACTATATAACCTAATTATATTTAAAATATACGCAACTAATCCGTAAGTATTATCTCCATAAGATTCTTGATAATCTTGCAAAGTTTCTAACTCTTTATCTTTAATCTCAACCAAATTAACAGTTGCATCATTTTTTAAATCTGCACTATTTGTTGCAGTATTTAGATTTGTAGCTTTTGACATTACTGTAAATAAGCCTAAAGCAAGTATTACTACCATAATTATTGCTGCTATTTTTTTCTTCATTATTTAGTATTTCCTCCTTATTTTCAATTACTATCTATTTTTTATTATATCAAATCAGGGATTATAATATAATACAATTTTTAAAATATCAATAGAGTTTTTACAAATAATAATTTACCCAGTTCGAATATATTTTATCGCCATTTTCTTTCCAGCTAAAAACAGGCTTTTCTTCTGGATTATTATCTTGATAATAGTTCTCGGGCATATCTATTTTTAGTCCCTTAGCTAAATCTCTTTTATATTCTTTATCCAAAGTGTCTACTGCATATTCTAAGTGTCCTGTAATAAATAGTTGCCTTTTTTCTTTATTTTCTACAATAAACACACCAGCTTTATCAGACTCAGATACCACTTCTAGCTGTGGTACTTTTTCTATATCTTCCTTATACACTGTTGTATGTCTTGAGTGAGGCGCTTTAAAGCCTTGTTCAAAACCAGATAATATTTTTGAATTTTTATCATCTATTTTATGTTCAAACACCCCAAACATTTTATTTGGAATTAGATGCTTGTCTATTCCATAATGATAATATAACCCTGCTTGAGCCCCCCAGCATATGTGAAGTGTAGATTTTGCGTGGGTCTCTGACCAGCTCATTATTTTTTCAAGCTCTGTCCAATAATTTACTTCTTCAAATTCCATCTGTTCTACAGGTGCACCAGTTATAATTAAGCCATCAAAATCTTTATTTTTTATTTCTTCAAATGTAGAATAAAACCTTTGCATATGTTCTGGCGCCGTTGTTTTGCTTATGTATGATGAAACTTTTACAAATGTTATTTTTATGCTTTTCCCTGAAGCCCATAACTTTCGTAATAATTGTAATTCTGTATCCTCTTTTAGAGGCATTAAATTTAAAATTGCAATTTCTAAAATTTTTTCATTTTTTTCTATAGAATTTGCGTTTTCTAGTTCTCCTAGAATTTGTATTTTTTCCTTTCGTAAAATTTCGTTTACAGGTAAACCTGCTTTTGTATAAATTGGCATTTCTATCACCATTATTAAATTGTACCAAAAGCATATAATTATATACTTTTACTCAAATATTGTATCATTTGTATAAAAATAAATCAAGGAAAATTTGTAATATTTTTTATTTGTTACCAAAAATAGAGTAGTAACCTCATTTGAAGTATACTACCCTATTTAATGCTAGGACTTTACTCGATATTGCGACAACAATGAGAAATTATACGTTCAGCAGAACCATCACCATTCTCACGGTTGTACGCATAGGTTATTAGCACATTTCTTGACAGATTAACTTTCATTACTCTGCCGTTGATTACGTCGAAATATGAACCCTCTTTCAAGAGTTCTTTTGCCTCTTCAACGCTCATAGGCGAGGGGTCATAGTCTAAGACTCCTGCTCCCGTGGGATGCGAATAATTATAGAGTGCCGACAGTACTTCTGCTTTGTCTTTGTTAGAAATGTCAACAACATCTCTTGATATTACTGTCACTCCATATTCGCCATCGTTCACAATAGGAGGTAAAGACTCTCCAAAAGCATTGTCAAAATTTTCACGGAATTCTTGCGAAAATTCTTGACTTGCTAATTCATCCACAATTAGTGGAAAATAATTCATATAAATTGCGAGTCTATACCTTTCGTTTTTAAGTTTCATCGAAAAGTACTTTCCACAATATTCTTCCTCGCTTGCTAAGAGCGCCTCCATAACTTCTATTGTGTACGAAACCAAACCTCTAGGAGTAATTTGATTCGGCAAAATTCCGACAAGGAATTCGCACAAATCATACAATTCACTAGGAACAATTTTTACCTTCCGAGCTTCGTGAAGCTTGGAAGTATTTATAGTCATACTGCTTGTTATTGTCATCGCTATCCCTCCTGAAAGTAATGTTGCACTTTTATCCTAGCATCTTATAAAACAACACTACGGTATTTAATATTATACTATATTTTACATAATTTTTCAAGATATAATTAGATTTTAATAATTAGATAAAAATATTAGGATTACAAATTGTTTTTATTTACATAAAAAAATGTTAAAATCGCTACGATTTAGTATTTTCAACTATTGTAGCGATTTTGCGTTTTTTATTTGGTACCGATGGTGGGACTCGAACCCACATGGTTTCCCGCCAGATTTTGAGTCTGGTGCGTCTGCCAGTTCCGCCACATCGGCATTTTATAGGTTGCTTTTGCAATTTATTATTAGCACTTTTATATAATAGCAAAAAAAAATAACTTTTGCAAGTATTTGTAAAAATATTTTTTTCGTTTAGACTAGATTCTATGTTTTATACAAAATAATATGATAAAATTTAAAGTAATATGTATAGTCAACCAATTAAAAAGAACTAGAATTTAACGCACTTATACAAAACACAGTGGAATTTCGTTTTGAACTCCACTGTGTTTTAATAAACATTATTTTAAATTATCTAAGATTGGTGGTAAAATTTGTTTCTTTCTTGATACCACATTTTCAAGCATTGCTGTATGATTATCAACTGGCACACCAAATGCTTTTTCTACAACTCCAGCATCATTTCCCAAAGATATAATTTTTGAGTTTGAGTTAATTATATCTGTTGCTGCAAATACATAAAAGTCTAAGTTTTCTTTTTGTATATCTTCATTTATAGCTTGTTCAAAATATGCTTGATTTTTAAATATAGAGTCTAAATCTGCTGTGTTTACTTGTGCTATTCTAAATTTTTTATTTGATTGCTCAAATAACTTTGAATCTATATTTATAACTTGTTCTGGAGTATATTCACTAATGTCTGTTCCTGCTTTTAACATATCTACACCAAAATCATTTATGTTTAAACCAGATATTTTTTCTAGTTCTTTTACTGCTTTTCTATCATCATCAGTTGTTGTTGGTGATTTTAATACTAGTGTATCTGATGCTATAGCACTAAGCATTAGTATTGCTATGTTTTTGTCAATTTCTATATCATTTTCTTTATACATTTTGAATAAAACTGTTTGCGTACAACCAACAGGCTCTGTTCTATAGTATAATTGATATGGTGCAACGAAATTCATTGTATGGTGGTCTACAACTTTTAGTATTTTTGAATTAGCAATATTGTTAACACATTGTGTTGCTTCATTATGGTCTACTAATATAACTTCTTGACCATCTTCAACATCTTCTATTAGGTCTGGTGCTTCCATTCCAAGATAGTTTAATACAAATTGTGTTTCTTTATTTACATTACCTGTTCTAACTGCTTTTACGTTTTCGTGTCCCAATTTTTTTTCAAAATTTTCCATTACTATAGCTGATGTAATTGAGTCTGTGTCTGGATTTTTGTGTCCGAATATTAAAACATTTTTACTCATATAAATTTCATTCCTTTCTTTCCACTTTTGAATATTACAAGTTGTATTAGTTTAGAATAGGTTGGGCTTTTTTGTCTCCAACCTAAAATCTCTCATCGACTTTTTAATTATAACATAAAATGGAAAAATAGTCAAATTTTATGTTATGTCAACTTGTTTTGTTATGTTGACTTGTTTTGGCGTGTTTTTCTTCTTACTATTATAATTATTATTCCAACTAAAATTATCGCTATTACTATCGTTATTATTATTGCGATTTTACTTCCATCTTCTTTTTCGTTTTTTTCTTGAGTATTTGCACTTTCTATGCTTTCTTGCTTTAATAATTGATTTACTTCTTCATTATTTTCTTCTACTGTTTCCTCATAAGCTCTTTCCTCTTCTTTATTTCTTTTATATGCTTCTATGATATATTTTTTCTTTGTTATTCCATCTCTTGCAGTTACAGTAACAACAATTGTATTACTTCCATATTTTAATTCATTGTTTCCCTCTATTTTCACTTTTGCACTACTATCTTCTGCTATTGCTAGTATATTTAGCAAATTTTCTGTATCTTTCACTTCTACATAATAATTTGTTATATTATTTTGAAATTCCGGCTCTAAAGTATAATTTTCTATTGCCAATGTTTCTAAATTAGTATTAGCTGTGCTTACGTTATTTGTTTTAGTAACGTATATAGTATATGTTTTGCTATTTTCGTTTAAGCTTACTGTAATTTTAATTGTATTTAGCCCGTTTTTTAAATTTTTATTTCCCGAAATAACAACTTCTGCTTTTTTACTAACTGGTATTGCAGTAATGTCTATGTTATTTACTTTTTCGCTTACAACTAAATAATACTCCGATATTTCTGCATTAAAATCTGGTGTAATTCCCTCATAATTTGTTCTCATTATACCTAAATTCAAGCTATTATCATCATTTTGCACTTCTGCTAGTAAATCTGCATCCTCTTGTGTGTCCGTTTGAGAACTGTTTTCTTCTTGATTTTCTAACATAGAACTGTTTTCTGACATTAAAGTTGCATCACTTATTTTAACATCAATACTGTTTCCTTGAAGAGTTAATTGCTCACCTGTTTCACTATAAAATTCACCTGTTACAGTAAAAGTTGCTATTCCATTTTGTTTAGGCATAAACTCTAATTCTAGTAAGTTATTCAGATTTTTATCTTTTCCATCACTAGAATACCAAGTATATTTTATTCTATTATCTTTAATACTAATATTATCCATTTGAGATATGCACTCTGCTTTGTCTTTTTCGTAATATATCCACAGAGTATATGCTGCAATATTAGCACCATTTGTGCTTATTGATACAGTAAAATTTTCATTATTTTGCACATTACTTTTACTACTATTTATTAAAATTTTTGAAGAATTTTCGGTAGCATTTACAGTAATTTTTAATGTGCAGTACAGTATTAAAATGCAAATTAGTATTAAACTTAAAATTTTTCTTTGTGTTTTCATATATTTATTATGCTGAGTTTCCCCTTTCCTTAATTTATATGTCTTTTTGCGTATTAGCACTTTTTTTCTGCTTAATTTTTTATTCGAGCAATATTATTTTTGCTCTATATTTTGCAATCCTAATATATGCCTTTGGATTAGCAAACAATCCACAGAACTTGGCTCTTTACCATTTTTTCTAACATTACCAGCTTTTACATATATATTACCAAGCTTTTCTATTTCAAGTATATGCCTTTGTAGTACTAACAAATCTATACTGTTTATTTTTCCATCTCCGTTTACATCTCCATACATTATCAATGTATATTCAATTACTACAGAATTATTGTCTATTATTTTTATTGTGCTACCTGTTCCCACCAAGGAACTTCCAGTAATTTTTTCTCCATTTTTATTATAAATTTCTATAGAGTAATTTGTTTGAATTTTATTTAGCAGATTATCTACAGTATTGTTTTTGTTTGCTAAACCTGTAATTTCATTTCCAACTATTTGTAAGTCTTGGTCAAATACAATTTCTCCATCTTGCAATTTTCTTGTAACTGTAACTTTTATTGTTTTAGATATATTTCCCTCTTCAGAACTTACTACTATATTAGTGTTTCCTTCCGAAATTCCTATTATTGTTCCAGCTTCATTTACTTTTGCAATTCCGTCATCTTCTGATTTATAGTTTATCTTTTTGTTATCTGCATCTTCTGGTAATACCTCTGCATCTATTGTAAAGCTTCCCTCTACTTGAATTACTACATTATCTGTGCTAAGTAGTATGTCAGTTACTGGGCTATATACAGTTATGTTTATACTACTACTTACTCCATTACTTGTTTTAGCTGTGATGGTGGCTTTTCCAGAACTAATTCCAGTTATTTTTCCACTTGAACTTACTATAGCTACATTCGTGTTGTTAGAACTATAGTTTAGCTTTTTGTCGACTGCATCTTCTGGAAGCACTTTAGCATTTAGTTGAATTATTTCTCCCTTGTTTATTGTAGTTCTGTCTAACGAAAGTTCTATTTTTTGAGCTTGGATATCTGGCACCTCTTCTACATAAGTTTGAAATACATAGCCAACCAATCCGTTTTCTAATTTTACTCTATCCCATAACTCACCTTTTTGTTTTCCTTTTGCAATTCTTGTCATCTGCGTACCTGCTGGTACAGTTGTTAAGCTTTCGTACGATGTTCCCGGTCCACACCTAACATTTAGGCTAGTTTCAACATTTGCATACACTTTTGTATTATCTGAAGAAAAGTCACTAGAAGAAATAGCTGGGCTTGTACAAGGTAAATCAGGCATATTTTCATATATTGGAATTACAAAAGACATTGCATTACCTAACATATCGCTATTTGCATAGCCTGTATAAATTATTTTTGACTCACTATATGGTGCTAAAACATTTGTCATATACTGATGCCAAAAAAGTTCATCACTTTCTGTATCATACACGTGGAACTTTTGAAGGTAAATTGAGTCTTGCCCCGAATTTATATAGCTAGAGCCAATAAAAATTGCCCCACCAGTAATTGCTCTTTCTTTTGTATTCCAAGGGATTAAGTACTTTTTCTTAGTAGCTTCACTTGCACCTTTGCCATCTTTTGCATATTGAAGACCATTTTTTATTGCTCCCATTGGCTCTGATGAACTAGTAGCACCAATGTTGTAGAAGTTGTACAAGCCCTCAAAGCCACTTACAGTACCACTTATGGAGCTATGTGACAAAAAAGGGCCCACTTCTTGTTTTATTCTTGATGCTAAATGGAAACTGCTTACACCAGAGGTTTTTGCTGCAGATAGTATTAAATCTGAGTATTTTTTATCGGTTACTATGTTGGTGCCACTGGAATTTTTGTATTCAACAACTCTGTTGTAAAATTCTGTGCCATACAGTATTTTTTCTATGCTTGCTACATTATTTGTAGAGGCATTATATGATAATTCCTCAAACTGAAAAACTCTTACGTAATTTAAAAAGTTTCTAGGGTCCATCGCATATTCTACAGCAGTTTTAGATGAATCGACCCAGCCACTATCAACCTCTACATTATACTCGCCTGGTTTTGTATTCTTCCAACTGTCAGAATAAGATTTAGGAACTAGATTTTTGCCAAAAACATTTTCATTTTCTATAACATAATCCCAGTCCAAATTGGTATATAGTGCCTTAAACTCCCAGTTAGGATACTTCTTTTTTAGTTCGTCAATATATGGCTGGTATTCTTCCGGAAAATCATTTGACAAATACATTTGTCTGGTAAGTTGGTTATTTTTTTCTGCTTGCTTTTCACTATCTGCTTCATTAAGCTCAAATATGTTAAACATAACAATAAAAGCTACTATAAAGCCAGCTATAATCGATATAATAATTAGCTTTCTTTTGCTCATATTCACCTCCCTCCTACATCATACGGCTTTTGCTTTTACTATAATTCTTTTGCTTGAATAGTCACTACAGGTTATTAAGGTAATTTCTGTTTTTCCATTAGTGTTTTGTAAAAGAGCTTCTGTATTAGTAGGCACTGCTTTATATATATCGTAAACTTTATACTCTACTTTTCCGTTTTTATTATCAGCTAAATATATTGTGTCACCTATTTCCAATTCTATTAAATGGTTAAACATATTTTCCTTGTCATAATTGTGAGCAGCAATGCAGTAATTTCCTACCTCATTTGGCTCAGGTCCATAGTATTTTGTAGGACATATCCACATTGCCTCATCACTTTTTTCATCTAATACATATGTTTCCAAGTCGACTTTTGGTATATATAATTTTGCCGATACAATATAGCCCTTATATGTTTCAGGCAAGTTTACTTTTTCTTTAGATATTTCTACTTTCTGCTTATCTTTGTTATTTTCTATCAAATTATTTGTGTCATTTATATTTACTCTTGCTTCGTCTTTGTTAGTTTTTCCTATCAAAAAATCGACTATGCTAAGCTCACTTTTTTTAGCTTTATTTCCAGGTGTATCACTAATTTTGGCCTCTTTATAAATACCATATGCTGTGTTTCCTATTATTATAGAAATAATAAAAATGATTAGTATTTTTAAAATTTTCTTTATCATTTTAACTTTTATCCTTTATAGTTTTTCCAAATTATTCACTTCTCTATAATTTATTCTTTAAGTTTTTAGGACTATTTTCTTTTTGCTTTTTCATTTTTTAAAGTAATATATATTGCTCCTAGTATGGCTATAGCAGTAATAATGTAAACATATTTTGTCATACCTGTTTGTGGTAGTTTTTCTGGCACTTCTTCTACATTTTGTTCTCCTTGATTATTGTTTTGATCACCATTTCCATTTTGCTCATTGTTTCCATTATTATTTTCATTACCACTTTGTCCACCATTGTTGTTTTCCTGATTTCCGTCGTCTGTATTTCCATCTGGTGGTGTTGTTTCATCATTATCTGTATCGCCTGAATCAGTTTTTTCTACATTGAAAGTAAATTCTTTTGTTGCAATTACTGCATCTGATGAATCTTTATCTAATAAACTAATTTTTATTACATACTTGCCCACTTCACTAAATACACCCTGAACATCTAAAATTTGTTCTACATCTTTTCCTCCTAATTCATATCCATCTGGTCCTCCCCAGCCATCTTGAATTAAGTCCACTTGTGCTCTTGTTCTTTCTATTGCAAGTAGCTGTACTGTAGCACTATCTGAAGGTTTTTGAGTTACCTCAACTTGCATTTTAACGTGGTCATAGTTTTTGCCCATACTTGATTTTGTGATTAACTCCATTGCATTTTGTTCATCTATGACTAATTTTTCAGAATGTTTAAATTCTATACTATAATCAATATAATTTGGTTCAACTGTGACATCTTTTTTTATTGGAATTGTAATATCATCATACTCTTGTGATGCATCATTATTTGCTAGTCCCTCTGCTGTAACAGAAAAATCTGTTGGGTTTGTGCTAGTTATATCATCTTTAGCCTTAAATGTAACAGACATATTAGAACGTGGATTTAAACCTCCTGCAGTATCGTAATAAGTAACTCTTACTCTAGTTCCATTATCATTTGGAGTTCCACCTTCAGCGCTTACATATTCAAATATACTATTGTCATATGCTACGTCAAATGTATATGCTCCAAGGTCTGTACCAAAATTGATATTTACTGTTACTTCTTCACCAGGTAGCACCTTTTCCTTTGTTACATCTACAGTAACTGAGCCGAAGTGGTACTGAAGCAGCATTTGCAGTTAATTGAAATATACAAAAAATTAGCAAAATAGCTAATATAAAACTAAATAATTTTTTCATAAAATCACCTTTCTTAATATTAGAATTAAAAAATAAGTACAATTCACTTAATTTTTCAATATTAGTATGTGATTTTTTTGTTTTTTTATTTTTCCATTTTTTTGAATTTAAAAAAGCCCTAGAACTTTTATTCTAAAGTGGTAAAGTGTGTGAAATCAGAATTTTTGTTTCTATTTTTCTTTACTACTTAAAATATATTCTAAGGCCTTTTTCTTTAAATATTAGCTTATTTCTCTTAATTTATTGTATACTTCATAAGTTATTTCAACATCTTTTAATCCCCTATGGGCTCCCTCATAATTTATATTAAATAACTTAGCAAGTGTTCCAAGCTTGTGATTTATACTATTTGGCACCAATTTTCTAGCCAAATACAATGTATCTATGTAGTCATTGTTTAAATTGTAATTTAGATATTTTTTACATTTATTGCATAAAAAACCTAAATCAAAATTTACATTATGACCAATAATAACATTATTACCTACAAATTTTATAAATTCCTCAAGTACAGTTTTAGGCATTTTGCCTGTAGCTAGCATATTATCGGTAATTCCTGTAAGCTCTGTTATTTTTTGTGGTAAAATTCTATCTATTTTTATTAACTGGCTATATTCATCTATCATCTTATTGTTTTCCACTTTTATTGCACCAATTTCGATAATATCATCATAAATTGGTGATAGTCCAGTAGTTTCAATGTCAACCAATACGTAATTGTCAATAAATCTATTTAAGTTTTTCCCAGCTTGATCTGTTGACTGAGCAACATTGCTTCTTTTTATTCCACCAGTTTTGAATATTACATTGCTTTTTTGCTTTGTCGAAGCATTGTTATTTATGGCATTATTACTTTCATTTTGTGCATCTGCTAGCATATCAAAACTAATTTGCGAATTTTCTTCTGCTTTTTGTGCTTCTTGTTTTTTTCTTCTATTATTATTTATAAAAATAAATTTATTATACATATTTTACTCCATCTATTGTTATTTGCTATGTTAATTTTTTATAGTACTTTTGTAATTTTTTTACTTGTGTAACATAGTGGAATAAATTTTAACACATTTATTTTTGTTTTGCAATTTAATTTTGAGATTATATTAAGAATTTTTTTAAGTTTACTCTATTTATTAGTTTTACTCTAAGTATAGAGTTAAGCGGAATGAAACAGCGCGGTATTCATTATAATTTGAATCGGAAGCAAATTTATAACGATATGTTGTGTAGCCGACACTATCTCCACAATACCCTCCTCTACTTACACAAGGAAAAACTCTGTAGTTACCAGCATAGCTATAATAACTAGAATATTCTGTTGTCATTTCTGTACAATTTGCTGCTATATCATTTATTTTGCATACTTCATCCAATCCTGTCCCAGTATTAGCTAAATTACTGTTAATTGAATTTCCTATTTTATTTGCATAATTAGTATTTCCTGCTTCTTGTATATACACTATTGCTGTATCCCAGGCATAGCTATTCATTAAATCACTCTTTATACCATTAGAACTATCTTCATAAGTATTTAGTGCTACCTTTGATGCATTTAATTGTGTAATGAAGTTCCATAATGTTCCCGGTGTATACGACATACTGTCTCCTGAAAAGCCTTTTGATACTTTTGATGATGCCTTATAGTTTGCTATGTTACTTCCACTAGCATAACTTGCTTCATATCTTCCTATATAATATCCTCCATTTTCTTTTACACTATTTACCCACGCCTCTAAATTATATGCTGTTGCATTTTGTCCATCTTCCCAATTGCTATTTATTCCTTCTCGATATGTTGATAACTCACTATAATATGAATCTATTACTACAGTATTTTTGTAATTTTCTGGTTTTTCTTCTGTATAGGCTGCTTGTTGTAATGTTGGTGTTCCATTTGATGTATTAAAAGTATATCTTCCTAGCACTATCTCATTGCTCTCTGTTCCATCATCTTTTGTAAACTTTCCTACAGGTATCCATACATATTGACTTCCTCTTACATTTACATCTTCTGAAAATGCATCCTCTATTACTATTCCTTGTTGCACTGTATCTCCAGAATCTTCTGCTATTTTAAAACCCTAAAGAATAAAACAATTATTAAAAGAAAATAATATGAAACTTTATGATTTATCTAAAGCTGCTGGAGTATCTTTGCCTACTATATCTGATTTTTTAAAGAATGATACTAAAAATTTAAGAATGGATACAATGTTGCACATCTGCGAAGCTTTTGGCATAACTTTAAAAGATTTCTTTGATAATCCCCTTTTTGATGATGTTATTTCAGAATAATTTTTATTAACTATAATTATAAAAAAGAATATCTAGTTGAAAACTAAATTATTTCAGCTAGATATTCTTTTCTCTATTCCTTAAACTCCTTTGCAAGCTTTCCTATTGCCTTTGTTTCTATTCTCGACACATACGAACGCGATATTCCCATCATTTCTGCTATCTCGTGTTGCGTTTTTGGTTTTGTTCCTTTAAGTCCAAATCTTAACTCTATTATTGACTTTTCTCTGTCCTTTAACACTTCTTTCATTTTATTATATAATTTTTTTATTTTAAACTTTAAGTCCACTTCTTCCTCAATACTTCTCTCATCATTTTCTAAAACTTCTTGAAGTGTAACCGTATTATCATCCTTATCTTTTCCTATTGGATCTTCTAAGTACACCTCTGCATTAAGCTTTTTTGAGCTTCTTAGATACATCAATATTTCATTATCTATGCATCTTGCTACATAAGTGGCAAGCCTTACCCCTTTAGTTGCTTCAAAACTATTTATACCTTTAATCAATCCTATTGTGCCTATTGAAATCAAATCGTCTTGTTCTGCTTTTGCTGTAGTATATTTTTTGCAAATATGAGCAACTAGCCTTAAATTTCTTTCAATCAATATATTACGTGCCTCTTCGCTTCCCTCTTTCATTTGTTCCAAATACATTTTCTCATCTTCTGCCGATAATGGTTCTGGAAATAAGTTATTACTTGATATATATCCTAATAAAAACACAGCTGATTTTAAAAATTCTATAAAAGTTATGGCTCCTAAGCCTCCACAAAATGCAGTAAACATAAATGCACCTCCGACTTTCTTATACATAAATTATATGTGTAACAAAGTCAAAAGTGCCTGACCTTTAAAATATTAAGCTGTACTATTTTTTCCTTTTCTTGAATAGTAATTTAGTGATAATAATATAAAAAGTTGTGGTCTATCCAAATTTACTAAGGAGTGAATAGTTTTGAGTAGAATATTTGATTTTTTTATAGGAATATTGCTTGGTGCTGGTGCAATATTACCAGGAGTTAGTAGTGGCGTTATTTGCGTTATTTTAGGTATGTACGATAAACTGATTGATGCTATATTTAATTTATTTAAAAATTTTAAAAAAAATTTTTTATATTTGCTTCCTATTGGTTTAGGTGGTATTATTGGTGTATTTTTATTTGGCAATATATTAAAAACACTTTTTTCTACCTTTCCAACTCAGACTAGTTTTTGCTTTATTGGTCTTATATTAGGTAGTATTCCTCTGTTAGTTAAAAAAGTGAATTCCGAACATACTTTTAAGTTAAGATATGTTCTGTTTACAGTTATATCATTTATATTAGGATGCTTTTTAGTGATTTTTGAAAATAGATTAAACTTATCTAATGATGTAAGTAACTTTTCGTTTTTATTTCTTGTTATATCTGGGCTTTTAATGGCTATCGGAGTAGTATTTCCCGGTGTTAGTAACACTTTAATTTTGATGTGTCTGCGGAGTTTATGCTACATATTTAGATGGCGTAGCAAATATAAATTTAAGCATTTTAATACCTATGGGAATTGGTCTTGTATTAGGCTCAGCATTTTTTTTGGTAATTATGAAGTTGTTGTTAAAACATTTTTATATGCAGACTTATTATTCTATAATAGGTTTTACACTTGGTAGTGTATTAGTACTGTATAGTCCAATTTCATTTAACTTAGTAGGTATAGCTTCTGTTCTATGCTTTATAATTGGTTTTAAGCTTGCTACCAGGCTTTCGGGGTAACCTGTCACAAAAGTGCCATTTGTCATTTTTTTCTTCTTAATATCCAGCCCTTTTCACATTTTATAGGTAATTTCATTTTTATGCTTTGTCCAGCTTTTCCCGGATTAACACAATCTACTTCCTCACTTGTTTCTGTATCCCATAATTTTTCTATTTTGAATTCCACTGGTGTTATTTGGCTTGGTATTAGTATTTCCATTGTGTCCCCAACTTTTAATTTGTTTCTAATTTCTATTATATATTTTATACCTTTTTCTTCTGTATTATCATTTTGTTCAAACTTTGTATTCTCCATTGAATCAATTCCGACTACTTTTCCGCCAAATTCATAATCTGGGTTGTATTGTTTTCCATCGTATTCTTGGAAATCTTTGTTGTTTCTATCATTAAAGTAAAATGTTGTAAGTCCTCTTGTTTTTGTTTTTTCTAATTCTTTTAAGTATTTTGTATAATCGTATTTTTCTGGCTCCTTCATATAATCATTTATGGCATTTCTATATGCATTTACTACACTAGCTAAATAGTACTCAGTTTTTAGTCTTCCCTCTATTTTTAAGCTATCTATTCCCATTTCAATTATTTCTGGTATTTCTTTTATTAAGCATAAGTCTTTTGACGAAAATATGTATGTTCCTTTTTCGTCGTGTTCTACTGGCATTAGGTTTCCCGGTTTGTTATGCTCTTCTACATATACGTTGTATGCCCATCTGCAACTTTGCGCACAGTCTCCAAGGTTTGCACTTCTTGATGCTAAGAAATCACTTAAAAAACATCTACCTGAGTATCCAAAACATATTGCTCCGTGAACAAACATTTCCACTTCTAAGTCTTTTGGTTTGTGTTCCATTATTTGTCTAATTTGCTCTTTGTTCATTTCTCTTCCGAGTATTACTCTTTTTGCTCCGTTTTTGTACCAAAAGTTAGCTGAGTGATAACTTACAATATTTGCCTGTGTGCTTATGTGTATATCCACATCAGGAGCATATTCTTTTAAGATGTCTATTACTCCTCCATCTGATGCAATAATACCGTCTACTTTCATCTCGTTTAACATTTTAGCTTGCTTTTTTATTTCTTCATAATACTCATCCCAAGCATATATGTTTATAGCGGCATATACTTTTTTACCTATGCTATGTGCATATTTTATTGTTTTTGCCAAATCGTCGTCATCTACTTCTGCTCTACTTCTTAAAGATAAACTTCCTGTTCCACAATATACTGCATCTGCTCCATACATAAATGCTGTTTTGGCTTTTTCAAATGACCCTGCTGGTGCTAATAATTCTGGTTTTTTCATTTTAAATACCATCCCTTTCTTGCTTCATTCAAAGGTAACACATAGTTATAAAAGATATTTCTTTCAAACTATAATTCGTCCTTTCCATATTTTAAATCTAATTATTTTAGCTTTTTTCTACATAGCTTACAGTATTTAACTATATAGATAATTTATTTTTACTTATTTAAGTCTATCATCAAAATATCCACTAATTTCTTCTAAATTTTCAAAATTTCTTTGTCTTAGTATGTCATATGCAACTATTGCAACTGAGTTTGATAAATTTAAAGAGCGAAGTGTTGGTCTCATTGGAATTCTAATTGTTTTATCAATATATTTTAACAATATGTCTTCTGGAAGACCTTTTGTTTCTTTTCCAAATAGTGCAAATACTTCGTCCATTTTAGAATAGTCTGGCTCAGAATATACGTGCTTCCCTTTAGTTGTAACAAAGAACATATTATGGTTTTCTGGCTTATATTTTTCAAGAAATTTTTCAAATGACATATGTTCTTCTATTTCTAATTTATCCCAATAATCAAGTCCTGCTCTTTTTACTGCTTTCTCCGTTATTTTAAAGCCTAGTGGATGTACTAAATGTAGCTTTGCGCCAAGTGCAGCACAAGTCCTTGCAATGTTTCCTGTATTTTGAGGTATTTCTGGTTCTACTAAAACTATATTTAATTTCATTAAAATTTCAATTCCTTTCTTTTTTATCAGTGCCTCATTATTATACTACAAAATTCGACTTGTTACAATCCTTTACTTGTTGTTTAATTGTTCTTTCGTTACTGGACTTTTCTTAATATAGTTTACTTTTTGCCCATTTTCTGGTATTATATATATTGTAGAAAGGGATGTATTTATGAAAAATAGTATTAAATCGCAATCAAATGATAAAGCTTTAAATAATACAAATATAAAATTAGCTAATTCATCAAATGCTGTTATAACAAAAAAGAAACTACCTAGAGTTTACTTGTATTTTATATATTTTATTGTGTTTGCTTTTATTGGATGGCTTATAGAAACAGCTTTTAGCTATTACTCTCTTGGTCACTTTACTAAAAGAGGCTTTTTGTATGGCCCACTTTGCCCAATATACGGCTGGGGTGCTATTATACTTATTATGTTTTTTAGCACTTATAAGAAAAAAAATTTAAAACTTTTTGTGTACTCAGCTATTATTTTTACACTATTTGAGTATTTAGTAAGTTTTGGTATGGAAGCGCTATTTTCTTTAAAATGGTGGGATTATACTGAAGAATTTATGAATTTGAATGGTAGAGTTAGTATTTTTTATTCTTTTGCTTGGGGAATTATTGCAATATTAGTTATAAACTTTATTTATCCTTTTTTTAAAAAGAAAATAAATATAATACTTTCAAAAATACCTTATAGTATTCAAATTACTATTGTTTATGTGCTTTTTGCTATATTTGTAACAGATACGGTTCTATCTTTTATAAGATATTTGGTATAATTTTCAAAATGTATCTAGACATTTGTCATAAAAAGAGTTATAATAGTTTTATGTAAAATTATTTTACACAAAACTATTTTTTTAATGGAGGAAAATCTTATGACAGTCAAAACTTACGGAGAGAATATGTCCAATTGGGATTCCGAGGCAGATGCACGGTATTTCAGGCGCCAGTTCGACAGAGCTCTGGAGAGGAAAGATTATCCTCGGCTGGAGGAGTTAATCGAAGAAGGCAGACGGTACAACTACCCGATGCCTGCTACTGATGATGTGAACGTGCTTGAGATGAAAGCAGATGCTTTCATGAATAGCTTTAGGTGGGCAGAAATCCACCATAACTATTCAGACATCGTCAAACTGTTCCACGAGGCAATTAAGGATGGTTATCCCATCCCTGCTCCGAGGAACCCCATTGTAATGAGTCTCATTATCGGACTCATGAGCTTTAGTAAGTAAAAACCTCCCCCCCAGAGATGCAATATTCTCTGGGGCTTCTTATTTATACTTCTTCTAGTAATCAGCTCTTCTAGCAATTGCTAAGCCGTCTCCTACTTCTAAAACTCTAACGTCAAATTCTTTATTTTCTTGTAGTTCATCTAATTCTTTTAAAAATTCTCTTAAGTTTCTTACTGCTGTACGCTGTTTATGTTTATTGTAATCGCTTAGTACATAGCCTTTATATAAAACATTGTCTGCAAATATTATTCCGTTTGTTGCAAGCATTCGCAATGCTTCTTTTAAAAAAAATGGATATTTTCCTTTTGATGCATCTATAAATACCATATCATATTTTTCGTTTAATGTTGGTAGTATTTCAACTGCATCACCTTGTATAATATTTATTTTTTCCTCTACTTCTGCTCTTTTTATATTTTCCTTCGCTTCTATTACTCGCTCTTCTTCTCTTTCTATTGTGTCTATTTTTCCGTTTTCTGCCAAAAATTCTGAAAAGCAGATTGCAGAGTATCCAACAGCTGTACCAATTTCCAATATTTTCTTTGGTCTAAATAGTTTTAATTCTTCTTCTATAACAGCTAGTGTGTCGTCCATTATTATTGGAATGTGGTCTTCTAATGCTTTTGATTTTATTTTTTCTAGTTCTTTTCTATTCATTTTAAATTTCATCCCTTTCTCGCTTTGGTTTTGTCAAAAGTTTTCTAGTAAAAACCTTTGTAAACCTTGTTTTTTCTATAAAAATTATAAAAACTTGATA
>CALXRZ010000004.1 GCA_944391015.1 uncultured Clostridia bacterium
TTTATTTGTATAACTGCCTGTCGTACAAAAAAGACTGTCATTACTGACAATCTTTTTGGTAAATTACTATTTATCTTACTAAATTTTATTACCAACATTTTTCCAATTGGTCTGCTGAATATGAGTCTACATATTTTCCATCATCAAGAGATACCATATATAAGCTATCATTTTTATCTATTATATATCCTTCTTGTCCTCTGTATTTAACTCTAACCTTATCTCCAACTTTAAATTCATCATCATTATTATTAAAAAATCCCATGCTTATCTTCTCCTCATTAAATTATTTTTTTATCATAATGAGTATATCACATTATTATTTTTTTGTCATAATATTTATTAAAAAAGAGAGATTAACTTTTATATTATGCTAATCTCTCTATATTTAACTATTCTTCTTTATTTTTCTTGTGGTTCTGAATTAATATGCATGTTATTCCTAGTAAAGAAAGCAAACCCAATCCTGCAAAGAGTTTCATATTACTATTATCTCCAGTTTTAGGAACTTCTATTTTTTTGTTTTCAAATGTAAATTCTATTGTGTCTTCTTTTTCTTCTATTTGTTCATCATCTACAAATACTCCTTTGTTATTTATCTCTACTTTTACAACTTTATTAGATAATTCATAATCTGTTGGTGCTTTTGTTTCTTTTATATAATAAATGCCATATCTTAAATCTTCAAATATAGCTGTTCCATCTTCTTTATTAGATTGAACTTCTTTAATTAATTTAGTACATTCTGAATCTTCATAAATTGCAAAAGTAAATTTATCTTTAATTGTTTCTTTTGTTTCAGAATCAACTTTAATTACTTTTATATTCTTTAGTATTGGCATATCTTTCATCTCAATTTTCTGAGTTTCTTTGTCTGTTGTAACAGTAAATTCTATTTCTTCAGTAATCTCGTATCCATAAGGAGCTATTGTCTCTTTTAGTATGTAAGTTTGACCTTCTTCTAGTCCTTTGACTTGATGTGGTTCTTTGGTAGAAGTCCATTTGTCTATTACATTTCCTTCATCGTCTACAACCTCTAACTCTGCTCCCTCTAGTTCTTCTCCTGTTGTTAAATCTGTTTTAGTTACTTCTACTAATTTATCTATCATAGTAATTTTTTGATTTTCTTTATCCTCTGTAACAGTAAATTCTATATCAGATGCTTTTACATAATTTCCAACTGCTAACTCTTCATGTAATGTGTATGTTTCATTTTCTTTTAATCCTTTCACTCTGTGTGCTTCTTTTTCTGAAATCCACTCGTCTATTACATTATCGTCTTTGTCTAATACTTGTAATTTAGCACCTTCTATCTCATTTCCAGATATATCTTCTTTAGATATTTCAACTATTTTATCTATCATTGTTACTTTTTGAATCTCATTAGTTTCTTCTACTTTGAATTTTATTTCTGTTGCTAAAACATAGCCATCTGGTGCAATTTCTTCTTTTAGTGTGTACTCTTTTCCAACTGTTAGTCCCTCTATTCTATGAGTTTCTTTAGTAGAAGTCCATGTATCTATAATATTACCTTCACTATCTAAAACAGTTAGTTTTGCACCTGCCAATTCTTTATCTCCTGTTATATCAGTTTTAGAAAATTCTACTAATGTTGTATCATTTTTTACATCTAATTTTTGCTCGTAAATTTTTGTTACTGTATCTTTTTGTTCAAATTTAACTTCATATTTTGTTGTGTTTAAAACTAAACCATCTAAAGTTTTTGTTTCTTCAATTTCATAAGTTCCCATTGGCAAATCACTAATTGTAAGTTCCCCATTTTTAGTTAGATTATATATCTTTATTTCTTGATCTTGCTTATATATAATACTGCCGTCTGCTTTATCAATTATATCTTCTTTTGCTGTTAGCTTAAATTCAATTCCAGATAAGTCTGATAAATCAATTAACGAAGTATCTACATTTTCTCTTATAGCAATAGTTTTGTCTAATTTTATAGTTCCTGTTGGTTGTTCATTTTTTATAACTATTTCTTTTATAAAATCTCCGTCTTTGTCTGTGTCATAATTTTTAATGTTCTTGATTTCAAAAGTTACAGGTTTATCTAATTGTAAAAAGCCCTCAGGAATTTTTATTTCTGTTATTTCATAACTTCCAACTGGTAATTTTAAAGGTGTTGTAACTTCTGCCTTATTATCATTTTCAGAATTATATGAATAATCTGGAATCACAATATTGTCTGCATTTGTTGTAAATGAAGTATATGTTGTGTTTCCGACTTTTTGAGATATTGTTTCTCCTTTTTTGTATAAAATTTCTTTAGTTGCTCTATCGTATATATCTTCAGTCGCTTTAATTTCAAATGTTGTAGAATTTAAAGTTACTGGTTTATTTGTTTTTAAATCTTTCTTTATAAGTTTGATATAAGTTTCTAACTGTTCATTATTTACTACTATATGCTTTGTTTTCTTTGCTATTTCTACAACTTCAGACTCATCTTCTGTAATAGAAAATGTAAAATCAACTGATGTTTCATAATCTGCTGGAGTCTTTGTTTCTTTTACAATATACTTGCCAAAAGGCAATTTATTTTGAGTATACGCATCTCCATTTTCATCTGTTGTTATAATTTCATAAGTTGGAGCTATTTTTTGAGCTTCTGCAACTCTTTTTTCTTCTACTGTTACTAGATTTCCATCTTCATCAATTCCATTCCATACTTCTTCATAAGTGTAGCCTTGATCATAAGCTTTTTCTACATCTGCATTTAATTTTATTGTAAATTCTGCACCTGCTAATCCAGGAGTTACTCCAGAATTTTCTTTAATTCCAGATTTGAAAATGTGAAGTCCCATTTCTTTTACTTTTTCTAAACTTGTTGTTGTATTAGAAATTATTTCTTCATGTTGATCTTTATATGTTAAATTAACTTCATATTCTTTTGTATCTAACATATATCCTTTAGGTGCGACTTCTTCTTTCACTAGATATTTGCCCAACGGTAATTTTGTTATATCTTCTGTTGTTCCTTTTTCATCCATAGTTCTTGTTGCAACTAAATCCCCTTTAGAATAAAATTTTTTAGTTTTAGCTTTATTGTATATATCTTCATTAGCATATACTTTATATACTGCACCTTCAAAAACAGCATCTCCTTGTGTTGTAGAGCCTGTTTTTATATCTTTTTTAATTATAGATATACTTCCTGTTGGCTCTTTGTCAGTTCTTTCTGCTGATGCAAATACGACTGCTGTATTTTGATCTTTATATTTAAGTTCAAAAGAATATACTGTATCATCTAATAAGTAACCTTCTGGTGCTTTTGTTTCTTGATAATTATATTTTCCTAATTTTAGTCCTTCTACTTTTATTTCTCCATTATCATTTGTTGTAAAAGTTTTGTCATAATTATCATTCCATATTCTATATTCTGCACCTTTTAAACTTGCTGATTTATCTTCATTTTTCTTAACTAATGTAAAAGTTCCTGTTGGCTCAATGTTTACAACTGCTTGAGTTGCTGTTTGATTTACTTTTACTTCTACATTGTAAGATTTAGTATCTAAAAGATAGCCATAAGGGGCAGATATTTCTTTTATTGTATAAGTACCTTTTTTTAATTTGTCTAAAGTTATTTTTCCATTTGTTACAGTTACTTCTTTGTTATAATTGTTCGGACCTGTAACTTTGAACACAGCTCCTGGAATCAAATCGCCTTCTTTGTTTAATTTTGAAAGTTCTAATTTGCCAAAGCTTTCGATTTTTAAGCTTACACTTAATGTTATTGGATCATTATAAGACAACGAATATAATTGATTTTGAACTCCATCTTGGAACTCAAAAAATACCATTGTATCTTTATCTTCTGTTCCATCTTTAATCATTCCCCATGATTTAAATTGTGCATCTGTTATTGTATAATTCTCTAAAGTAGTATTTTCATCTACTAATATAGTCATTGAGTTACTTCCATTTGAGTGAGTAACTCTAATTCCATTAGTAGTTTTATCTATACTAGGATAACTTGCTAAAACACCATTTGTATCAGTTATTGTTTTACTTTCTCCTGCTTGAACATTTATTGTTGTTCCATCAAAACTTGGTCTAGTTTCTATTTTAGCAATTTCTCTATTTATTTCAGATTTAAAAGCTTCATATTCTGCTTGAATACCACTATCTATAAATCTTGCATTACTTTGTCCTAATGTTTCCCATATAAATTGTTGTACTAGGGCATATTTCTTTTTATCTGCATTTGAAATACCACCATCTACGACATAATCGCCTTTATCTTTATACCATCCTAAATATGCAATTTTACATGCTTTTCTTACATCTGCTTTAACTGGTGTATAATAACTTCCGTTATATACTACATCAGTTTTAAAATCAACTCCATGTTCTGCACAGAATACAGTTCTTTTTTCGCCTGTATTGTAATTAATTAATTTTCTTATTATAATTCCATACTCTGTATCTGCATTATCTGTAGTTTTAATATAAGAGGCATATTGCCCTCCAACCCATTCGCCTGTTCCAGATGCTGCAAATATAGGCTGTGCTACACTTAACATTGTAACTAATAATAAAATACTAGCTAAAATTCTTTTATATTTTAATTTTTTCATCATATAAAAATCCTCCTTTTTTGCATAAAAAAAGAACAAGTTTTATACTTGCTCCTCAAAAATATTTATTTTTTATCTTTTATAGTAATTTAAAGTCCATTTACCACAATATGGACAACTCCATGTTTCATAGCCATAAGGACATAATTTGTAATATTCATCTGATGATATTTCTCCATTATGTACTTGATCACTATAACCATTTATTAAATTATCATAATATGCAACTGCTTCATCGTAACTATTAAACCATAAATTAGAATTGCCTGCACTAACTCCATGTTTTGTATCAGTACATTTAGGCTTTTCTTGTACTTTATCATCATTCTTATTTTCTTGAATATTCTCTTTAGGCTTTTCTCCTTTCTGTGTATTATTTTTAGGTGTGTCTACTTTGTTGGTAACTTGAGTTGGCTTTTCTGTTTGTTTTGGACTTTCAACTACTTTTTCCTGTGTGCTTTTAGTACTTTCTGTTTGTTTCTCATTTTTATTTTCTTGAGTTTCTGTCTTTGTATTTGCATTAGTGTCTTCTTGTATCAATTCTTCTTTGGTATCTTGATTTATACTTGTATTTTCTACAACATTTGCTTCCGTTTCTTGAATTTCATTAGTTGAATTTATTTCATTTACAACCTTATTTTCAAATTCAATACTACTTTTATCATGTTTATCTATAACTTGATTAACTATTAAAGCTGCTATAATTAATGCTATTACTAGAGCTAAAATTGCAATTATTATTTTTCTTTTCTTCATACTCATCATCTCCTTATGCTTTAATTATACTGCTTAAAAGACTAAGTTCAAGTTTATAAATAAATATAAATAAAATTAATTAAATAAATTATTATTCTTTTAGTTTGTAATATAGTATGTATTTGAAAGGGTTTGTAAGGGAAAACTTTGTAATGTGTTCACACATAAAGGTAGTATCTTTATTAAATATGTTCACACACATTATCTAGCATTTCTTTCTTGTTTTAGTCTTTCTCTCTTGTTATGTTCTTCCACACATTGAATAATAAAATCTTCTACTTTACCAGATTCCTTTATTTTTTGTGGTATATATTTATCTATTCTTTCATTGTGTATTTTTATAAATTCTTTTTGATTAGGTTTTTCTTGCCCTAAAATTTCTTCTATTCTTTCTTCTGTTAATTTTCCCTCTTGTTCAAGTTTCTTTAATCTTATTGCTTGACTTAATGAGGGTGTAACTTCATCAAACTCAAATATATTTTGTACTACATATTGATTATCTTCACTTAAATATGAAAGTTCTACTGCTGGTCTAAAAGCAATTCTTTTTAAATCTACTTGTTCTAAAAGTTCTGGAATAAGATGTGTTAGACGAATATATCTTCTTATGTTTTCTCTACTTTCTCCAACTTCATTGCCTAATATTTCATTAGTCCTTAACTTTGACACCATTGGTGTCGAAGTTGAATCCTCTTCTAATTCTATTTTTTTGCCCTGATGATTTAATGCTTCAAGTTTCATTTTATAGGCAAATGCTTTTTCACTAGGCAATATTTCTTCTCTTTGTATATTGCTATCTACCATAAGAATTGTTGCTTCATCATCTGATAAATCTTTAACAATGGTTCTTATTTGTTTTACTCCTGCCAACTCGCAAGCTCTTTTTCGTCTATGTCCAGAAATCATCTCATAAGTTCCATCATCTTTTGGTCTAACAATTACAGGCAATATAACTCCATATTGTTTTATACTTTTTACCATTTCTTCCATTTTATCATCGTCTTTTACTTTAAAAGGATGATTTGGGAAATCTGATATTTTACTAATATCAATTTCTTCTACTTTTTCTGCTCTTTCATAATCTCTTTGAGCTTGACTTGTAAATAGATCATCTAACTTTGGAAGTTTCATTTTTTGTTCTTGCTCTTTCATCATCAAAAACCTCCTTTGCTAATTCTTTATAGCTTAAAGCTACTGGACTATTTTTATCAAACTCAAAAATACTTTTACCAGTAGAGGTTGACTTTGCCGTATTGATAGCTTTTGGAATTTCCGTATTATATATCTTTACAAACTGCCCATAGTTTTCATTTATGGTATTTCTAACTTCTTTAGATAGTTTTGTTCTCTTATCTACAAGGGTTAGCAATACTCCACCTATTTTTAAATTAGGATTTATTTGTTTATGAATTCTACTTACAGTTTTTAATAAATGTCCCATTCCTTTTGCTGCTAAATATTCTCCTTGAACTGGAATTATAATTTTATCACTACAAGCTAGGGCATTTATTGTTATCATTCCTAAACTAGGCATACAATCAATTAATATATAATCATAATTATCCTTTATATCTCTTATTGAGTTTTTTAGTGTGAACTCTCTACTCATCGCATTTACAAGTGAAAATTCTATTGCTGATAAATCTAAATTGGCTGGAATTAAATCTATTCCCTCTTTATGATGGAGAATAGCCTTTTCAGCATTAATTTCATTATCATATATTGTATCAGACATCAAAGTAGCAATGGTATTTTGTAATTTGTCTTGGTCATAGTATCCCATACAAGTAGTTAAATCTCCTTGAGGATCTGCATCAATGAGTAGTACTTTATTACCTTGCTTTCTTAAAGCAACACCTAAAGAAAAAGTGGTTGTAGTTTTTCCTACACCACCTTTCTGATTTGCTATTGCAATTATCTCACTCATTGACATTCTCCTTTTCTTCATTTCTTATACTATTTCTAAAGCTAACAAACTGCTCATATAACTCGTGATTTTGTATATCTTCTACATATTCCTCTGCATTTTCTACAAAATCTTTAATGTTTTCATTTATAGTAATGCAAATATCTTTATAGCTTGGTGCTTCATAAAGTTCTTCAAAAATTAAAGTTAGAGTTTCTGCTATTTCTTCCTCTAGGTCTACCATATAATATAAATTTCTAGACATTTCTGGAATTTCTTGTTTAAAACATTGTTTTATTTCATCTGATGATAGCATTTGATATAGTAATGTATATAAACTATCTTCAGAAATTTGAGCAAAATGTAAAGAATTTCTTAATCTATCTTGTGCCATTTTTATTTTTCTCATATCTTCTTCTGTTTTATTTTCTTTAAATAGAAGATTTCTTATTGTATCCATATCTGGATCCATATAATTTTCATATTTAATACAATCCTTAATTGTATTTATTAACATTGACTTTATTGTTTCGTGCAATGTCCTTTCATCTAATCCTTCTAATGCTCCCTCATTTAAAAGTTCATCTTGAACTTCGTATTTTCTTTCAAAATCATAAATTGTTTTTTTCATCTACTTTTACCTCCTTAAAATTATTTTTGAGGCAGTAAAAAAGAAGCTAACTTATTTCTAAATTAACTTCTATATGTTAGATATTATTTCAATAACTACATTTTCTTTTTCAGATCTTTTGCATAATATATCATATCAGTACTAATTAGATTTCCATCTTTAATTTCTTCATCATAATTATCTATAAAGTAATTCTTTAATGTCTTTTCATATTTATCAAAACCTTGTTTTACATAGAATGGAATATTATTTTCTGTCGTTCCAACTATCATCTTATCATATTTTTGCTTATAATTACCACATAAGTGCCTTAATAATCTTTTTGCATATCCTTTATTTCTATATTCTTTTTTCGTTACTAAATTTTTTAATTCTAATGTTTTATTATCAATGTGCAAAATTACTGCCAAAGAAATAATCTCATCATTTAATTGTAATCCATACACATCAGAATCGTTCAAATACTTCATAATACTAGCTTTTGATGGATCTGCCTCTAATAACATATCCATATAAGCTTCTTTGTTTTCTATCTTTTTTACCTGAGGTTTTTCTTCTTTAACAGTCTTCAAATCCATTGGTATATCTGGCTTTGCTTGATTGCGGTTATAATATCTAATCTCCTCTGAAAATATGCATCCACAATATTTTTGCATATATAGCCCTATTTCTCTTGCTTTTGCTTGTCCCTCTCTAAATCCTACTCTAAAGTCTCTGTATAAAAACTTTAAGCCGTATTTTTCGGCAATTTCTTCACATACTTTTTTCAACTCTTCGTGTTTTTGGTATGGACTTACTAAAAGAGTGGTGGTAAAGCAATCATATCCATTTTCTTTAGCATATTTTGCAGTTTGCTCTATACGTACTCTATAGCAATAATTTACGCATCTATTTTTTAAATCTCCTATTACATTTTTGCAAAATTCGTCCAAACCATAGTCTTCTTCAAATATAGCATTTACTCCTATAGATGCTGTATATTCTTTTAAGCAATCACGTCTTGCTTTGTATTCCATATATGGATGTATGTTTGGATTATACCAATATACTGTTGGTTCTATTTCTTCTTTTCGTAATGAGTCTATGCAGTAAACACTGCAAGGTGCACAACAAGTATGCATTAGTAATTTCATTTTACTTCATTTCCTTTCTGATTTTGTATTTTTCTTGGTATATCTAATTTTTTCTTGTCTATGCTTAATAACACAGTTATTGCTACCATTAAAACAAAGTATGGTATTCCTAATTCTTCGTCTTCACTAAATAGTGCAAAATTCATAATGTTTGCTATAGTACACGCATACGATAAGTTTAAAACTATTTTTATTTGTTTTCCAGTTAACCAAAATACTGTTGGGAATAACCACATTACATACCAAGCATTGAAATTGGTAATTACTACAAATGTAAATATAAACAATATTACATTATATTTTCTTATTGTTTGCAAGAAATTGATTTTCTTTTGCAATAGTAATTTTATAACCACATATGCATAGAAAATGGCAAATGCAACAAATGCTATAGTCTGTATTATTTTTACAATGGTCATATTATGGTCTCGTAGGAAATAGTATAATATAAAGAATATTGAGCGGTTGTATTTGGCTTGCTGACCAAGTACTGTTAATATTACTTGAAAATCTTTTAAATAAATTATATAGAATAGTGCAATTATTGCAATGTATTCTATTCCACAGAATAGGCAATATTTTAGCCTTGTTTTTACGTCTTTCTTTCTAGCATAATATATAATTATAAATGGAAGTAGTAAAATTGCTAGATATTTAATTGCAGTTGCCATTGCTAAAAATGCCACTGCCATTCCTAAGTTTTTCTTTTTTATTAAAAAATATATTGCAAGTAGTATAAACAATATTAAGTATATATCATTATGTGCATTTGCTATACCTTCAAATAATATAAATGGGTTCAACCCATATAGTGTGACCAAGGATTTTCTTCTAGTTATTTTATATATTAGTATGCAACTTAATATGTGGACTATTGCATTTGCTAGTTTATATATTAATAGTGCAACATCTATGTTTCCAAAAGATAATGCAGATAATCCTGTACAAATACTCGTCCACAGTGGTCCATATATTGCTGGTTCAGTTCTCCAACAATTAGCTACTTTGCGATGCATCTCATCTAAGAAACCTGTTCTTGCAGTGATTTCTCCTGTGGGTACATAGTATGGATTCTCTCCATAATGTGCTAAAGTCCACCCATTTGCAATATATGAATATACATCAGAACTCATATATGGAATGACAAACACAAATAGTAATGTTATTATTGCAATTATTATAATTTGAGTTTTTATATTCTTGAATATATTTTCACTTTTCTTAATTATTTTAAAATATAGTAAAAAAAGAATTGAAAATAATCCAAAGTACATAAGTGCATTTCCTAATTTTTCAAATGCACTAGTTGGTATCTTAAAAAAATATGTAAACATATATATAAAATTATACACTGTATTATTTTTTATCATATATATAACTGATGGTGTCACAAATATTATTGCTGTAAGTATATACAATATTACTGGTAGTTTGCTTTTTAAGTTTTTTTCGCTTTGCATTTTTTATTTTCCTTTCTTAAACATACTTTTGAAATATTGAGAAATTATATTATAAATGCTCTGCAAGTAATGCAGTAAGTGTATAAAGTTGCACTATTATGCTACTTATACAAATAAGCTTCGTTATATCTAATGTTGTATATTTTGAGTTTACTTTTATTCCATTTATTAAAATTAAAACTAATGGCAAAATAGGTAAAAAGTACCTTCCTTGTACTCCATCTATATAATTTAAATTATTCTCAGACCATTGTATAAATAAGCTTGTAAATATCAATATTGTTATAACTAAAATGATAAATAATATTATTATTTTTTGATATTTATTTAGTTTATCTTTTAAATCATGTTCGGAAATAGCAGTTATTATTGATATTCCACATATTATATATGGTATAAAATCCATTCTAATAGTCTCTGCCCACTCTAGTTGACCTCCAAATAGAGATAAGAAGTATTGATTTCCCTTAACACCTATTGTATAAAATAATTTTTGTAAATACATAATTGGATTACTAAGTATTGACATTACTTTTATCACTGTTCCATTTTGTTCTGTTCCTGCATAAGTATTTGTATTGGTACTTAGCAGTGCCATACTTCCAAACCCTAGCCATATTAAATTGCATATTACTCCTATTCCTATAATTATTGTTAAGTAAAATATTTTATTTTTTTTACTTTTAAATTTTTCCTTTGGTATTATTATTGCTAAAAAAATTAATGGCATATAGACTATTTTACAGAGTGAGACTATTGCCCCCAATGTAGTCAAAATTAGCATTTCTTTTGCTCCGCATTTTTTATTTTTATCAAATGCTATGTACATAGTGTATGAAATAAATAATGCACAAATTGCTATAGTTATTCCATCAGGTGAAATAGTAGAAAATCCTTCAATTACTATTGGTATTATTGACAAAATTAATAGTATGTTTTTTCCAAATGGTATCAATTTAATTGCAAAATACATTAGCATAGTACAAGTTACTATGTTAGCAATTCTCGATATATATGCACTTAAAAGCGGATTTTGAGTTATAACCTTACCTATAAGTATTCCGAGGACTTCAGGAATGTACTGTACAAAGCAATAAGCTGCTGCGTTTTGGTTTGGTATTTGTATATAATTATCATAATTTATTTTTTCTTGTAATAATGGAATATTGTCAACATATTTATATATGCCATGTTGTCTCTCTTTTACAATATTTTGTACATTTTCTGGTACTATTGCTACAGATTGCTTCTTTTCATTATCTATTTTCGATATAAATCTTCCTTCAGAAACTTCAAAAGCTTTTATCCAATGCATATACTCATCATGCCCTCTACCAACTGGCATAGCAACTGTTATTATAATACAAAACGGTATTATAATACACAAAAGTGCCTTTTCTGGTTTAATATTATTACTCTTAAAAATCTTTACAATTGTTATTATCCCTATTATTGTGAGTATTAGTAATCCAACCATTACACCAATAAATAAATTTTCAGATATAACATAATCAGTTCTACTTAATGTATAGATTGAAACAAAAAAAACTATTATTAGTATAATTATTGACATTACAATATTCTTTTGAACTTTTATCTTTCTCATATACTATCCCTCTTCAATTTTCTACAAATTCATATATAACACAATTAGGACTTTCAAATAGAATTTTGCTGTTTTGCAAATCTAATATTTTAGAATAATATTGTAAATAAACATCTTTTAAGAATACTACTAAATATTCGTACTGTCCCTCATTCCATTTTTGTATGTGTTCTTCTATATTAGGTTTGTCTATTCCTCCTCTATTTTCATACGTAAAGAACATTTTAAAAATAAAGTTATCTACATAGTCACCTAGGTATAGTAAATTTTGCTCTTTTATTAAACTATTATCATAAATATATTCTAATGCATTCATTCGATCATCTGTAAACATATTTTGAACGTATTCCATAATTCCTTTATTTGTATTGTATATATCAAACATTTTTCCAATATTTTCTTTTTCCTTTTGAAAATCATAAGCTTCTACATTTACAAATATTAAATTTCCTATTAATAAGATACTATAGACAACTACAATTATGCCAGAAATTGTCTTACCTATTTTTTTATTATCTGCTATCATACATAAACTTTTAAAGAATAATACTAATAATAGGATATTTAGTAAATAGTACAATTTCATAAAGTAATATGTAGATACATAACCTAATGCTAATCCTAAATAAAATAAAAGCATGAATAAGCATATAACTAAAAATGTAATAATTTCAATATTCATTTTATTTTCTCTAGCTTTTTTTATAATATAATAAATGGCAAAAGGTATAAATATTAACATGTTTGACCAATAGTTTATGTAAATATATCCGTCAATCCATAATTGTTGTTGGTTTTCTAATACAATGTTTTCCAGTATACGTGGCAAGACAAAGAAACTTACTCCAATTATTCCTGGAATAATTAATGTTAGTAAGATTTTTAGTATAAATTTTTTGCCAAAGATTTTTTCTCTATTTTCTCTTGCTTTGTAAATGAAATATATAAACTCGGCTAAATAAATAATAGGCGCAAATAAGTTATATGTAAGCATTATACCTGTATTAAGTAAAAATAGTAAAACATAAGCCGTTCTTTTTGCTTGTGGTTCTATTGCCTTTATTACATAAATTATTGTAATGAATTCTAATATTCCTAATGTAAAGTAGTGGAATCCTGTAATTACTGAGTTTAACGGATATCCTATCATAAAAATAATTGAAATGATAAATGCTAAAATGTATTTTCCTATTGAACTAACTTTTTTAGAAGATGTTAGTGTCAAATAAAATACATATCCTATTATTAGATAATATAAAATATCCATAAACATATAAACTTTATACAAGTTAAACTCGCCAATAAATCCTACTAATGCTTTCATAAACATTCCCGAGTTAACATATCCTGCTATCATAAAGGTAGGATTGATTGCCTCCCAATTTGTCATACTATCTAGTAAGTAATCCCCCTTAGAGAATGTAATTGCTGCTTGGCAGTGCATAACAGAATCGGTAGATGTATATCTAAAATTTTCTAAGAACCCAAACTCTTTGTATAGAATTGGTAAATTTATTAGGAGCATTATTAAGATAAAAATTAAATCTTGTTTTTTTATGGTATAATTTTGTATTTGTTTTTTCTTAAAAATAGTAGCCCCTATTAAAATAGCACAAATCAATATGTTAAGTATTCCTATTATAAAAAGTGATATTGGTATTTTTATTAAATTTAAAAAGTATGCTACTATTGTTTGATAACATAGAAATCCAATTATAGTTAAACATAAACTACTAATAAAATTTTGTTTATTTTCTGTTTTCTTAAATAACAATATTCCAATTATCAATAGTACTACTGATAGTAAATAAAAAATCCCCATTTATTATTCCCCTTATATTTCTATATTTTTTCGCTAGTATTTCTTAATTATTTCTGTTTATTAGCTAATATTCGTATCTATTATTTAGAAACTACATTGTTCATATTCATCATTTCCATTATCTCCATCATATTTTATACCAATGTGTTTATATGCTGCAGGAAGTGCTATTCTTCCTCTTACAGTTCTAGATATAAAACCGATTTGTATTAAGTATGGCTCGTACACATCTTCTATGGTATCTACTTCTTCACCTAAAGTAGTTGCTATTGTTTCTATCCCCACTGGTCTTCCTCTGTATTTTACAATTAAAGTTTCTAATATTCTTCTATCTATTTCATCTAATCCTAAATCGTCTATTTCTAATTTATTTAGTGCAATTTTGGTTATTTTTAAAGTTATATTTCCATCCCCTAAGACTGCTGCATAATCTCTTACTCTTTTTAAAAGTCTATTTGCAATTCTTGGTGTTCCTCTTGACCTTCTTGCAATTTCTATGGCTGAATCATTATCTATGTTTATTTCTAATATGTTTGCAGACCTTTTTATAATTGTTGTTAAGTCTTCTGTGTTGTATAATTCTAATCTATGCACAATTCCAAATCTATCTCTAAGAGGTGTTGAGAGTGATCCTGCTTTTGTAGTTGCTCCTATTAGTGTGAATTTAGGTAAATCTAATCTAATAGACCTTGCACTTGGACCTTTGCCTATAATAATGTCCAATGTGTAATCTTCCAATGCTGGATACAATATTTCCTCTACACTTTTATTTAGTCTATGTATTTCGTCTATAAATAGCACATCAAATTCTGACAAATTTGTAAGTAATGCAGCCAAATCTCCAGGTTTGCTTATTGCTGGTCCAGAAGTTATTTTGATATTGGAATTCATTTCATTTGAAATAATACCTGCAAGTGTTGTTTTTCCTAGTCCTGGAGGTCCATATAAAAGCACGTGGTCAAGTGGCTCTCCCCTTTTTTTAGCTGCTTCTATATATACTTTCATATTTTCTTTTACTTTGTCTTGTCCAATATACTCAGCTAAAGTTTTAGGTCTTAAAGAATTTTCTAGTCTTTCTTCATTTATATCATTAAGTTCTGGGCTTATTATTCGTTCTTCGTCCAATTGTTTAATTCCTCCCTTTTGTTTGCTATAGTTTTATTATTTCTATTGTTTTTTAGTTGTATTGCTCTTTATGCTAGAATCAAATGTTATGTCCTGCAATATTTCATCTACTGCCTCTTGTTGTATTAGCTTTATATTATGTGCATTTTATAAAACAAGATTAACTCTTTTAGTCTTGCTTTCTTATGTGCTTTTCGTCTATATTATCATCTTTTTTTAAATCATCATCACTCATAAGTTTTGTTACATCTTTATAGCCTATTGCCACTATTGCAATAATTAAAATTGCAAATGATAAGGCTTTCCATATACCACTTTCAAGTAATATTACTGCAAACATACCTAAAATTGCAGTTATTCCATACATTATAAGCACTGCTTGCTTTTGTGTATATCCTTTTGCCATAAGTTTATGATGCAAATGCCCTTTATCTGGTTTAAATACTGCTTTAATAGACTTGCCTTTTATTAGTCTTCTAAATATTGCAAAAAGTGTGTCAAATATTGGCATTGCAAGTATTATGATTGGTGCTATTAGCACTAATGCTGTGTATGTTTTTGCCACGCCTAATATAGAAATTATGGATAAAGCAAACCCCATAAAGTTAGAACCTGTGTCTCCTATAAATGTTTTTGCTGGACTAAAATTAAATGGTAAAAAGCCAACTAGTGCACCAGCAAGTGCAGTAATTAGCACTATTGCAATTAGTGGAGAACCATTTAGTGCAAATACCATTAGTAAAGATAAGCAAGATATTAAAGTTACACCAGATGACAAACCATCTAAGCCATCTATTAAGTTTATAGCATTTGTTATGCCTACAATCCAGCATATAGTTAGGACGTAAGAGAATATATCTCCCATTATTATTTTTCCCTCTATAAATGGAATTGATATGTTTTCTATTTTTATTCCACAAGCCACTACTATGATTGATGCTATAATTTGCGCAGTAAGTTTTACTAAACTGGGTACGCCTTTTACATCATCTATATAGCATACTACTCCCAAAACTAGGGCTCCTAAAAAGAAACCTAACATTTTTAAGAAATAGTTTTCTCCTCCAAATAAGTTTAATTTTCCTTCTATTGATGTTGTAATAAATAAATATATTATAGATACCACAAAACCCGCAATTACTGCAAGTCCACCTAATCTAGGCATTGGCTTTTTGTTTACACGTCTATCGTTTGGTATATCTATTGCTCCTACTTTTTTTGCCAGTCTCATTGTGTGTGGTGTAACTACAAAAGTAGTTATAAAAGCAAGTAGGAAAGCTATTGCTATATCTCCCCACATATTTTAGTTCCTTTCTGTTCTTTGATTTTATAATTTTATATATTGACTTTATTCTATAATTTCTACGTTATATCCAATAAACAAGCCGTTTTCTATTACCCCTGGAATAGATTTAATATCTTTTTCTAGCTTTTCGGTAATAGCTTTAAATTTTACATCTAAAATTAAATTTCCATTTTCTGTTATTACTGGTCCTGCTTTGTTTATAGCTTGTCTTAGTACTATTTCTTCTGCTCCTAATTTTATTAGTTCTTGTTTTACATAGTTAATTGCTTCTGGATAAATTTCCACAGGCACTTTGTTTTTTTCACCTAATTCGTTTACTCTTTTGCTACTGTCTATTAAAATGTATGTAATAGGTGAGTTTGCAATATTTAGTTTTTCTTTAAACATTGCTCCACCTTTTCCTTTTATTAGCCAGTTATTACTATCTACTTCGTCTGCTCCATCAAATGACCAATCTGGCTGTTTTTCGCTTAAGCTTGCTGTTGGAATTTCTAAATAAGCACAAAGCATTTTTATTTCAAATGAAGTTGGAATTGCTATTATGTGCAAATTTTCTTTTTTTATTTTGTCTGCAATTGCTATTGTTGCTAAATATGAAGTGCTACCCGAGCCAAAGCCTATTACTTGATTATTTTTAACTTTTTCTGCTATTTTTTCAGCTACTTTCTTTTTTTCTTCTATATGCTCTATATTTTCTATGTTTATATTCTCTAATATTTTTTTGTCCCAGTTCATTTTTTGTTTTCTCCTTTCTTTGTGCTTAATTAGTGTATCAATACGTGCATAGGTTGATTTATCTGCACTTAATTAGCCTTTCTTAGTAGTCATTTATTTTGTGATAATTCTTTCAAACTTATGTAGAATTATATCATTATATTTTTAGTTAGTAAACCTTATTTAGGAAGATTTTTTAAAGTTTATAGACCACTGAATTTTGGTTTTATAGTTTGATTTTATTATAGGTTAGAGTGGGCTTATAAAAAAGTATGAGAATATGGAATGGAGAGTGATTTGAGTATAGAAATTCTAAGAAAATTTTAGTAGGGAATCTCGAACCCTTTTGAGGGCGCTACTAAAATTTCTCATAGAATTTCTACGAAAATCAGCTGGACCGACATATTTGAAATACTTTTTTAGAAGTTTACTCTAACCTATAAAGTGACTATATTATTCTATAAAGCCCAAATTCAGTGGTCTATAAAGTCTAATTAACCGCAAAATTTATGCCTCTTGCAACTATATCTTTCATTTTTTCAATTAAGCTATCTATTTCCTTTGGCGTTACTATAAAATTATATTCTTCTGGTGCTAGAATTTCCTTTATTATTTGGTATTTATCCTCTTCTTGAAGCGTATTTAAAAAGTCGTTTGATTCTCCATTCTCTTGCGCTTTTTTTATAAATAGAGTTAAACTATCTGCTGCTATGGTTGCAGCTTCAACAACTGTCGGAATTCCCATTGCTATTACAGGTATACCTAGTGTGCTTTCGGTAAGCTCCTTTCGTGCATTGCCAACTCCAGCTCCAGGTACTATTCCAGTGTCAGATAGTTGCACAGAACTACTAATTCTTTCTATATTTCTTGAAGCAAGGGCGTCAATTATTATTACTAATTTTGGCTTTACATTGTCTATAATTCCTTTTAAAATTTCCATAGTTTCTATTCCTGTTGTTCCAAGCACTCCTGGAGAAATTGCACTTACTTCTCTAGTATTTTCATCTAAAACTTCTGGCATATATTCAAGCAAATGCCTTGTAATATCAACTTCGTTAATTACTTTTGGCCCTAAAGAATCTGGGGTTACATATATATTTCCAAGACCCACAACAAGTATTGAATCTTTTTCTGTTACGTGTTTTTCAAGTAATGCTTTTAGTTCCTTTGTAACAACTTCTGAAGTTTTTTGTATTTCTTCCTCATTTGCTATTTTTAAATTTTTTACATCAACTGTAATATAATTGCCTCTCTTTTTTCCTATTGCTTCTTCTCCTTTTTCATTTGTTATTTTTACTCTGGATACTGAAATATTTTCATCTACGTTTTCCTCTTCTGTTTCAATGCCATCAATATCATTTTCTATATTATGAGCTTTGTTGTATAAGTCTCTTCTCTCTAGTGCTAGGTCTGTTCTAAAATTATACATATTACCTCCATATGAGCAATGCTCTGATTAAATTTTTTAATGTTTTTATTATTTTTATTTAAAAATTTAATTTTATACATTTTATTATATTTTGTATATTTTATTTTTTTCTGTTCATAATAAGAGTAATATCAAAGATTATTTTTTAATTTTTATTTTATATTTTTGAATTTTAAAAATTGTTACGTTGCTAAACTTTTTTGTTTTTTTCTTATCTCGTTACAAATAGTAAATTTCTCTATTTACTATTTAGCTTAGGAAATAATCTTTGATATTGATTTTATTTAGCTTTTAATCTGTTTAAATAGATTTTAAGGAGGTTTATACGATGGAAAATAATCAAGCTCAAGCTAAAAATAATACTTCTACTGTGTGGCAAGTTGTCGGAAGACTAATTACAGCCGCCATTGTCCTTGGTATAACAGCATTTTTTACACCAGGTTTCCAAATTAGTAACATCTGGGCTCTAGCTGCAGCTGCGGTAGTTCTTACTATTATAGATTATTTACTTACAAGATTTACTGGTCTTCACGCTAGTGCCTTTGGTAAAGGCTTTGTAGGATTTGTTTTAGCAGCAGTTGTATTATATATAACCCAATATTTTGTTGCAGGTTACACAATTTCTTGGATTGCTGCAATAGTTGGTGCTTTAGTTTATGGTGTTGTTGACTACTTCTTGCCAGGCGAACAGTCATAATTTTTGCATTTTTGCAAAAGGAGCCGGGCTTAAATTGTAAAAAGCTTTAATTATGTTGCCTTTTTTACAATTTAATCCCGGCCACTTTTGTAAATATATTTTTCTTCCTACTCCTCTTCCTCGTCGAATTGACTATTATACAAATCTGCATAGAAGCCACCTTTTGCTAGAAGCTCTTCGTGTGTTCCTTGCTCAACTATATCACCCTGATTCATAACTAAAATTAGGTCAGAATTTTTAATAGTTGATAATCTATGTGCTATTACAAAGCTTGTTCTTCCTTTCATAAGGTTATCCATTGCTGATTGTATTTGTATTTCTGTTCTTGTGTCTATTGAACTTGTTGCCTCGTCAAGTATTAGTATTTTTGGATCTGCTAAAATTACTCTTGCAATTGTAAGTAATTGTTTTTGGCCAGCTGAAATGTTTGAAGATTCCTCATTTATCATTGAGTTATATCCATTTGGAAGTGTTTTTATATAGTGATGCACGTGTGCTGCTTTCGCTGCCTCTATTACTTCGTCATCAGTTGCAGCTTCTTTGCTATATTTAATGTTATCTTTTACCGTACCTCCAAATAGCCAAGTATCTTGAAGTACCATACCAAACATTTTACGAAGCTCGCCTCTGTCAAAGTCTTTTATATTATGGCCATCTACTAATATTTCTCCATCTGTTACATCATAAAATCTCATAAGTAGTTTTACCATTGTAGTTTTTCCTGCACCAGTTGGACCAACTATTGCAATTTTTTGTCCTTCTTTTACTTTAGCACTAAAGTCTTTTATTATAGTTTTATCTGGATTATATCCAAATTTAACATTCTTGAATTCTACATTTCCTTTTAATTTGCTTGTGTCTATGTTTCCTTTTGCTGTGTTAACTTCTTCTGGTTCTTCTAGGAATTCAAATACTCTTTCTGCAGCTGCCACCATTGATTGTAGCATAGATGAAATTTGTGCAATTTGGTTAATTGGTTGTGTAAATTGCTTGTTATATTGTATAAAGCTTTGTATATTACCAACTGTAATTGTTCCATTTATTGCTAAATATCCACCTGCTACTGCAACTCCTACATATCCCACATTAGATATAAAGTTCATAACAGGGTGCATTAAACCAGATAAGAATTGTGATTTCCAAGCAGAATGATATAGTTCATCATTTGCTTTATCAAATGTGTCTGTTACTTTATCCTCTGCATTGAAAGCCTTTACTACAGTAAGTCCCCCATAAATTTCTTCAACTTGACCATTTACGTGTCCTAAATATTCTTGTTGTCTGCTAAAGTATTTTTGCGATTTTCCTACTATTATTCTTACAACAAAACCTGCAACAGGTAATATTACTAATGATATAAGTGTCATTTGCCAGCTAATTGAAAACATCATTATTAGTATCCCTATTATTGTACATATTGCTGTAATTATTTGTGTAATGCTTTGGTTTAAGTTCATACTTAATGTATCAATATCGTTTGTAATAATTGATAAAACTTCGCCGTTTGTTCTTTTGTCAAAATAGTTCATAGGAAGTTTGTTGATTTTTGCAGCTATATCATTACGTATTCTATATGTAAGTTTTTGAGCTATTCCTGTCATTGTAAAGCCTTGTACGAAAGAGAATATTGCACTTAATAAATATAGTCCTAATAGCATTATTGCGATTTGACCAATTTTTCCAAAGTCTATTCCACTTCCTCCAGATAATTTGCTTACTAGCCCATTAAAAATTTCTGTAGTAGCATTTCCTAATATTTTTGGTCCTACAATAGTAAAAATTGTACTTCCTATTGCAAAGATTATTACTATTATCAATCCAATTTTGTATTTAGATAAATATGAATCGATTAACTTTTTTGTAGTCTTTTTAAAATCTTTTGGTTTTTCTGTTGTTCCTTGACCTCTTCTCATAGGTCCTCCCATTGGTCCTGGCATCTATTCTCCTCCTTTCCCTTTTAATTCTTCTTCTGATAATTGCGATAAGGCAATTTGTCTGTAAGTTTCGTTGTTTTTCATTAACTCTTCGTGTGTTCCTTGACCTACAATTTTTCCTTCTTCTAGTACAATTATCTTATCAGCATTTAGTATAGTGCTAATTCTTTGTGCAACTATAATTACTGTTTTATTTTCTGTTTTTTCTGCTAGAGCTTCACGTAATTTGCTATCAGTTTTAAAGTCTAATGCTGAGAAACTATCATCAAAAATAAATATTTCTGGGTCTTTTGCAATAGCTCTTGCTATTGATAAACGTTGCTTTTGTCCACCAGATACATTGCTTCCACCTTGTGCGATTGGGTCTTGATATTTGTCTGGTTTTCCTTCAATAAATTCTGTAGCTTGTGCAATTTCTGCAGCTTTTTCCATTTGCTCATCTGACATAGAATCGTCTGCATATTTGATGTTTGATTCAATTGTTCCAGAGAATAGTATTCCTTTTTGTGGAACATAGCCTATTATTCCTCTTAAATCTTTTTGAGCTACATCTTTAACATTTACACCATCTACTAAAAGTTCTCCTTCTGTTACATCATAAAACCTTGGTATTAGATTTACCACAGTAGATTTACCACTACCTGTACTTCCTATTAGTGCTGTTGTTTTTCCAGGTTCTGCTGTAAAGTTAATGTCTTCTAGTATTTCTGTATCTGCATCTGGATATCTAAATGAAACATTTTTGAATTCTACCAATCCTTTTTTGTCTGGATTAAATTTCTTTGTTTCATCTTTGTCTTTTATGCTTGGCTCTGTATCTACCACTTCGTTAATACGTCTTGCAGATACTGCTGCTCTTGGAAGCATAATTGATATCATAGATATCATTAAGAATGCCATTACAATTTGCATTGTATATTGAATAAATGCCATCATATCTCCAACTTGTAATGTTCCTGTGTCTACATTATGCGCTCCTACCCATACAATTAGTACTGTAATAGAGCTCATAATGAACATTAAAAGTGGCATCATCATTGACATTGCTCTGTTTACAAATATATTTGCTTTCATTAAGTTTTTATTTGATTCATCAAAACGTCCTTCCTCTTTCTTTTCTTTGTTGAAAGCTCTAATTACAGGAAGTCCAGTTAAAATTTCTCTTGATACTTGGTTTAGTTTATCAATTAAATCTTGTAGTTTTTTAAATTTAGGCATTGCAACTATGAACAATGTTCCTACAACAAATAGGATTGCAACTATTGCCACACCAATTATCCAAGCCATTGAATAATCGCTTGTTGTTAAAACTTTAACAAAGCCTCCTATACCAATGATTGGTGCATATACAACAACTCTAAATAGAATTGCAATTAGCATTTGAATTTGTTGTATATCGTTTGTGCTACGTGTTATAAGCGATGCTGTAGAAAACTCTCTAAGCTCTGCTGTAGAGAAGCTTAGAACCTTTTTGAATACTTTGTCTCTTAATGTTTTTCCAAGCTTTGCTGCTACTCTTGATGAACATAGCATAATCGTTATTGCACATACCATACTAATTAACGCAATGCCAAGCATTTGAAGACCAGACACTAGTATATAATCGTTTTGTAGCTTATCTGTGTCTACTCCTAAATTTATATAAACTTGCTTTACTGCGCTAATTGCTGCTTGTTCTTTAATAGAGTCCGACATTTGTGATATATAGCTTGTAAATTGTTCTAAAACCACATTTCTCTGTGTTTCTGGCAATTGTTCTAATAAGTCCATTACACTCATATTTTCTAAATTAGTTTGCATTTGAGCTATATTTTCTTCAGCATTTTTGCCTATATTTTCACTAGCCGATTTCTCGTTTTCTGATAAAGCTCCATTTGCTATATTTTCAGTCATAGCTTTTATAATTTGTTCTTTAATTTGATTTGCCGTTTCTTCACTTGTTACTGCACTATATTCTACAAGTGGTTCAGCAATTAAGCTTACTAAATTGTTTAATTGGTCTTCATCAAGGTCTTTTAAAACATATAAATTATTTTCTTCTATATTGTATTCTTTTCCTAAGTATTTTTTTATAACTTTTTCTTGATGATTGTCTGGATTTTCTTCTACTAAATCATAATTTTCTAGTATCTGCTCATCAGCTTCTGTAAAGAATAAAAGTTCTTCCATAGCATCTTCTGATACTACTTCTGGAACGGCTTCTTCTATTCCACCATATTGAATTCCAACATTAACAATCTTTGATGTATAATCTGGAAGTGCTAGGTCTGTTGCTGCTTGAACACATAGCAGAATAACTATAACAAGTACTGTCATCCACGAATTTTTAAGATTTTTTAATACCTTTAACATACTTCCTCCTTCTATTTTATTATTATTGTTACAATAATATATTATATTGCTTTTTTTGTATGATGTCAATTAGTATGGTAGCTTACTTTTGTGAATTTTTTGTGAACTTGAGCCCAAGGGGATTGTACCCCTTGGGCTCAGTAAATTATTTTATTCCTTATATTTATTTAAGAAATCAGTCACATTCATTATCTCAGGTCTATCTATTTGTACATCATTAAAATCTTTATCGCCTGTTATAAAAACATCTACATCTTCTAATATAGCTGTATGCAATATTATATAATCATCATCATCTCTAATTTCAAATAATTTATTTTCTACGTATGTTGGTGAATATACTAAATCATAAGGAAAATTTTTTTAAAAACTCATCTAAGCATTGTTGACTTACATTAAATTTTGAATCTATCAGTTCTTTTAATTCCTCTATTGTATATGAACATATAACAATTTGATGATTTTTAGAAATTTCATTTATTAGTTCATTTATCTTGCTACTTTTAAATATAAATGATGATATAAGAATATTAGTATCAAGCATTACTCTCATATCATTTATTTTTCCTTTCTTTTCTAAATTCTTTTACAAGTTTTACTACATCTTCTTCATCTTTTATTCCAAGTCTTTCTGCTTCACCTTCAAATTCATCTTGCATTTTTTCTAGTGCAAGCATAGCAGAGTTTTTTATTACAATATCCTCTCCTTTCTGTAAAAATATTATTTTGCTACCTTCTTTAAGCTCAAGCTTATCCCTAATAGACTTTGGAATAGTTATTTGGCCTTTTGTTGTAACTTTTGCAAGTTCCATTTTTCTCGCCTCTCTTTCCTTACTTTCTTTACTTTTCTTACTTTATTATATTCTATTTTAGCAATAATATCAACACTTTTTAAAAAATTTATTTTTGTAATTCATTATTACATATAAAATATGTTATAATTAGTTATACACAAAATTTTTTATTTTATAGAAAAGGAATATCGTTATATGCAAAAACTTATTGTTGATAAAAAATTTGATAATAAAAAAGTAAGTGAATATCTTTTTTCTAAGTTTAATGGTCTTACTAAAAACACTTTATATAAAGCTTTTAGAAAAAAAGATATTAGAATTAACAATGTAAAAATTAGCGAAGATAGCATTGTTCACTTAAATGATGAAATTACGATTTATATTATTGATGATTTATTATTTAAGAAATTTAACATAGAAAAAGTTTATGAAGACGAAAATATTTTAATAGTAAATAAACCGAATAATATAGAAGTTGTTGGAAATGATTCTTTAACTAGTATTTTGGAAAAGGAATATACATATATAGCCCCTTGCCATAGATTAGATAGAAATACTACTGGCTTACTTTTATTTGCAAAAAATGAAAGGGCATTGAATATACTGCTTGATAAATTTAAAAATAGAGAAATAGAAAAACATTATTTAGCTAAAGTTTACGGTATACCAAGTAAGAAATCTCAAACTCTTGTAGCTTACTTATTCAAAGATAATAAAAAGTCTATGGTATACATATCTGATGTACCTAAAAAAGGTTATGTAAAAATTGAAACTTCTTTTATGTTGTTAGAATCAAACAAAAAAGAGAATTATAGTTTGCTAGATGTGGAATTACACACAGGACGAACGCATCAAATTAGAGCCCATCTAGCTCATATTGGCTTACCTATAATTGGCGACGGTAAATATGGCATAAATGAGGTTAATAAAAAGTTTGGCTCAAAAACTCAGGAACTTTGTAGCTATAAATTAAAGTTTAATTTTACAACAGATGCAGGAATTTTGAATTATTTAAAAGGTAAGGAAATTAAGTTGAATTTATATAACTAGATTAGTGAATAATAGGATGTATTTCTTATTTTTGATTTACGTCTTAAGGTGGGGACCTACAAGCTACAAACTGTTAACGAAGTTGTACAGTTTGTGCGATGTTGGGGGACGGAAATAAAAATAAAAAATACATCCTATTATTCTTTATAATAAAATTATTCTTATTTTATTAACTCTTGAAATTCTTCTGCAGAAATTACTTCTCTTTCTAATAATGCACCAGCTACTTTATCTAGTTTGTCCATATTTTCTCTAATTAGTTTTTGTGCTGTTTCGTAGGCATTATCAAGCAATATCTTTACTTCTGCACCTATTGCATCTCCAAATTTTTCTCCAAGTAATTGTAATTCATAAGGGTCATCATCTGTGTTTATTGAGATTGGTCCTAATGTTTCACTCATACCGTATTTTGTTATCATATTTTTTGCTATGTTTGTTGCTACTTCTATGTCGTTGCTTGCACCAGTAGAAATGTCGTTTAATACTATTTTTTCTGCTGCTCTTCCTCCCATTAGTGCTACCATTTTTTCTTCCATTTCTGTTTTTGAAATATAGCATTTATCTTCGTCTGATTTATACATTGTGTATCCACCAGCTACACCTCTTGGTATAATTGATACTTCTTTTATACCTTTTTGTGTTTCTAGTCTACTACTTACTATTGCGTGGCCTGCTTCGTGATATGCAGTAAGTTTTTTATCTTTTTCAGATATTACTCTACTTTGTTTTTCAAGTCCTACTGTAACTTTTTTAACTGCATCTTCTATGTCTTTGTTTGTAATTGCATCGTGCTCGTTTATTGTTGCAATAATTGCAGCTTCATTTAATATGTTAGCTAGGTCTGCACCGGTAAAACCTGCTGTGTCTTCTGCAATACTTTTTAAATTAACATCATTTGCAAATTGCTTATCTTTTGCATGTATTTTTAATATTGCTTCTCTTCCTCTCATATCTGGAAGTCCAATTGTTATTCTTCTATCAAATCTACCTGGTCTTAAAAGCGCTTTATCTAACATTTCTGGTCTGTTTGTTGCAGCAAGCACTATTATTGTCTCTTCTGTATCAAAGCCATCCATTTCTACAAGTAATTGGTTTAATGTTTGGTTATTTTCAGATTCTGCTCCTCCACTTGTATTTCTTCTTGAACCTATAGCATCTATTTCGTCTATAAATATTATGCAAGGTGCTATTTTCTTGGCTTTTTCAAATAATTTTCTTACTCTTGATGCTCCAAGTCCTGCAAACATTTCTATAAATTCTGAACCACTCATTGAAATAAATGGAACATTGGCTTCACCAGCTATTGCTTTTGCTATTAAAGTTTTACCTGTACCAGGTTGTCCACAAAGAAGAACTCCTCTAGGAATTTTTGCTCCCATTTTATTGAATCTTTCTGGGTTCTTTAAAAAGTCCACTATCTCTATCATTTCACTTTTTTCTTCTTCTAGGCCTGCTACATCGTCAAATTTTGTTTTTGATTTGGTAGTTTCACTATCATATACTTTACCCTTATCCCCTAAGCCTTGCATTTTAAAGAATAGAACAATAAGTATTACTAATAATATTGTTGGTAATAGTGTAAACAATGCAGAACCTATAGACACAAGGACATTTGTAGGTTTTTGAATAAGTTCAAATTCATCGTTTCCCTCATCTACTTTTTGTTGTATAAACTCTGTAAATGCTTGTGTGCTTGGAACAATTGTAGATTTTTCTTCTTCTACGTCTTTTAATTTAACTTTTAATGTTGTACTTCCTACTGTCATTTCTATTTTTTCTACATTACCTGCATTTATTTCTTGAATAAGCTCTGTATAGGCTAGTTCATTTTCATCTTCTTTATCACCATTTGTTAGTAGAAAATAAGTTAAAAATGCTAGAATTATTACTAATGCTACTAGAACACCTACTAGTATATATTGTTTTTTCTTTTTTTGCTCATTGTTTTTTTGATTTTCTTCCATCTGATTTTTTCCTTTCTTTATGCATTATCGCCTTCCGGCTCCTTACTAATCTTTCCCTCTTCTTTTTTCTCTTCACGTTTTTTTCGTTTTTCTTCTTTTTCCTTTTCTTTCTCTTGTTCTTTTCTCTTTCTTTCTTCTTCCTCTTGTTTCTTTTTTTCTTCTTCTTGCCTTTTTAATTCTCCTCGTACTCTTGCCTGTTCTTCGATTATTTTGTTTAGCTCAAATTGCTTTTTTATAACATCAGATTTTATCATTAACATAGCTGTAATTATATAGATAGATGCTATTGCATTGTACATAATATTAAAGTATTCTATAGTAAAACCTGTTAAAGCATTTACAATAACATATATTATATTTAAAATCAATGGTAGAGTTAACGAATATGTTGCTATATTATATATTGCACTATATTTTAATCTTAGTCCTGCTATTCTTGATACTATGTATGCGAGTAGGGCAAGCACAAAAATATCTATTAGTATATTAGATATAAATACAATAAACATATATAATATTAAGGCTACACCTAATAATGCTAATGCTGAAATGATTTCTCTGCCAGATAGCATTTTTATCAATTCTTCTTTATCTATCTTGTTAATATTATATTTTTCAGAAATTGTTTTATATGAGTATTCTTCTGTCCTTGTTAAAAGTTCATTTTTTATTATTATTCTATCTTTTAATAATAATATTCCGTTTTCTTGAGACTCAATTTTATTTATATCTGCCTCAGTTTCTTCTTCATTAGCCTCCGTATCTATTATTATCATAGGTTGTCCAGTTAAACTATTCTCAATTTCTATTGTTTTTTCTCCGCTACTTGGTATTATACTTAATTCATAGTTTTCATATTTTATTTCTGATATTTCTGTATTTACATAATTTTTTAATTTATTTATGGCAGACCAAAATTGGCAAACACATATAACAGATATTACTATACTAAATATAAGAAGTATCAAAACGATATATATGATTGTTCTACTTATCTTTTCAGCTGCTAGACTTTGATATCCATCAAAATCTAGCACACTGGTTTTAACCTTCTTAAAAAACGAAAGTTTTTGCTTTTCCACTACTTTGCTCCTTTCGCTACATTTTTTCTACTGACATTCCCTCTTTTGTATCTTTTACAATATAGCCTTTTTCTTTTAAATTGTCTCTTATTTCATCTGATAATTTCCAATTTTTCTCTTCTCTTGCCTTTTTTCTTTGTTCTATTAAATCTAATATTTCTGTTGGCAACTCTACATTTTTTTGATTTTCTATATATTTTTCTGAATTTTCCAAATCTAGTCCTAATACTTTATCAAATTGTACTAAAAGATCAGCTATCTGGCTAGACTTTGTTTCGCTTCTAGCAAGTTCCCATATTATTCCCATTGCCAAAGGTAAATTCAAATCATCATTTATAGCTTCTAAAAATCTAGTTTTATATTGTTCTATTAGACTATTTTCTATTTTATCATTTCCATTTTTGTGTTTAATATAACTTTCTCTTAGTCTATTTAAAGATTTTTGAGATGCCATTGCTCCTTCAAATGTAAAATTTAATTTTGTTCTATAGTGTGCTGTGTAGCAAAATAGCTTAAATGCTAATGGTTCAATTCCTTTTTCTTCAAGTTCAGATATTGTGTATACATTTCCTAAACTTTTTGACATTTTTCCACCATCAACTTGTAGAAATTCTACGTGCATCCATACTTTAGCTGGTATTTTTCCAAAAGCTCCTTTGCTTTGTGCTATTTCATTTTCGTGATGTGTTGGTATATGGTCTACTCCACCTGTGTGAATATCAAATACTTCTCCTAAATATTTCCTAGACATAGCAGAACACTCTAAATGCCAACCTGGATATGACAATCCCCAAGGACTTTCCCATTTCATTATATGATTTTCTGGCGCTTTAATCCAGATAGCAAAGTCATAAGGGTTTCTTTTTTCTGGGTCAACTTCAACTCTTGCACCAGCAATTTGCTCTTCTATATTTCTATTTGATAGTACTGGATATTTATCTAATTTAGATACATCAAAATAAATTGCTGTACTTGTTTCATATCCATAACCATTTTCGACAATTTTTTTAGCAAATTCTAGCATATCTGGTATATGTTCTGTTGCTTTTGCAATTATTTCTGGTCTATCTATATTTAGTTTTTCCATATCTTTAAAAAATGCTTTTGTGTAAAAATCTGCTATTTCATAAGGGCTTTTCTTCTCTTTTTTTGCTGCTTTCTCCATTTTATCTTCGCCCTCATCACCATCAGACTCTAAATGTCCAACATCAGTTATGTTCATTACGTGCTTTAATGTATAACCATTATATTTTAGCACTCTCCTTAAATTATCCATAAATACATAAGTTCTAAAATTACCTATATGAGCATAACTGTAAACAGTTGGTCCACAAGAATATATTCTGACTTCGTTCCCATTTAAAGGAACGAAATCATTTTTTTGCTTATTTAATGTATTGTATAGTTTTATTTGCATAAAACCTCCCATATTTTTTTATTTGCTTTATAATACTATTTTTTATATCAAAATATTCTTCTGTTGGAAATATACTTAGTTATATTTTTTATACTATTTCGTTAATTGTATTAGTATCATCTACTACATCATTTGGTTCGTCTACAACTTCATTTGTGCCTGGCTCAGGTTCTTCTGGTGTAGTAGGCTCTTCTGGCTCCTCTTCTTGAATATCATTTACTGTTAAGGTTATAGTTCCACCTTTTTTTAGCTTTGTACCTGCTTCAACACTTTGCTCTATTACTACTCCGTCTTCCTGTGTTGGATCACTTATATATGTAACTTCTACGTTAAAGCCACTTAAAGCTCTACGCGCCTCTGATTGTATCATTCCAATTACATTTTTAACTTCTAATGTCATAGTTTTTTCTGTATGTTTATCACAAGTATCTTTTATTTCCTCATATTTATCTCCTGCATTGGTTTTCCAACTTGGATTTATCTCCTTTTCTGGTGTTGATAAATATGTTTTTTCTTCTGTTTCTGGGCAAAACTCTGTTGCAAGTTTTCCTGTTTCTTTACATATTTTTACTGTTTTATGTCCATCACATTCATCTGGTACTGTTCCCTCTACAAATATTTCTGTGTATGTATGTTTACATTCTTTTGTAGCTCTTTTCCCTGAATCTAAACATATTTTAGCACTTACTATATTATCTGGTTCTTCAAATCTTTTGCCGTCTAAATCTTCGTGGATATCGTCCATTATTGCTGACCAAATTACCATTGCTGGGTTATCAGGTAAATTATACATGGCTACACGTTCGGGTGTATCATAGCCAAACCAAGTTGCCGCAGTGTAATATGGTGTAAATCCACAAAGCCATCTATCCTTATTTTCATTTGTTGTACCCGTTTTAGCTGCAACATCCATTCCTGACATTGCACACATCCTAGCCGTACCACCTGTAACTGGAGAAGTTAGAATATCAGATAATATATATGCATTACCCTCGCTCATAACTCTTCTTGTTTCTTGTTTTGCTTCAAGTATTACATTTCCGTCTAGATCCTCTACTTTTGTGTAGAATGTTGGTTCTATATATTCTCCTCCACGTGCAATGGTTGCATATGCTGCTGCCATTTGTAATGGAGTAGTACCGTGGTCTGTTCCTCCTAATGCTAAACTTAACATTTCATCATCTTCATTGTATTGTGTCATTCCTAATTCATTTAAGAACTCTACCCCATTGCTTACTCCTACATTTGATAAAATTTTTATATTTACTATATTAGATGAATTTGCTATAGCTTTTCTAACCGTAATCAGACCTAAATATCCTGTTGAATTTTGTGGAGGATAGTCTCCAAAATTTGTTGGTGAGTCATCATATACTGTTGCAGCAGTTATTACTCCATTTTCTAATCCTGGCGCAACTGCTACTAAAGGTTTTATTGATGAACCCGCTTGTCTTCCTCCATTTTCCATTGAAGTTGCTCTGTTAGTTCCATAAGTAGGAGAATCATCTCCAAGTCCTCCTACTTCTGCAACAACTTGACCTGTACTATGGTCTATTATGACCATTCCAGATTGAGTATGTGCTCCTTCTTTTGCATCTTTGCTTGTTGCATCTTTTATATATTTATCTTTTAAATATTCTTCTTCCATTCTGTCTTGTATATCATTATCTTGTGTAGTATATATTTTATATCCATTATTATATACTCTAGTCTTTGCAGCATCTCTATCCATATCGTATTCTTCCATCATATCTTCAATAACTTGGTTTATTGCATCTACTTCCAAGAATGATAAATCTGATGTTGATGAGAATTTTCCTTCTTTAAATGCTAGCCCCTCGTCTACCTCTTTTACGGCTTCATCATATTGTTCTTGATTTATAAAGGTTTGACCATTTTCATCTGTTACAGTTAGCATTTGCCCTAAAACTGTTTTAGTTCTTGTTTTTATATCTTCTTCGTTATCGTCTCCATCAAATGGATTATAATAGTTTGGTGAGTGGTTTATACCAGCTAAAAATGCTGATTCTGCTAAGCTTAATTCATCTGCTGATTTGTCAAAATAGTAATTTGCTGCACTTTCAACACCATATACTGTTCCACCCATAAATATTTCATTTAGATATAACTCTAGTATTTGGCTTTTTGATAGCATTTGCTCTACCTTGTATGCACGCGACCATTCTCTTATTTTTCTTTCTATGCTATCTTCATCATCATCAAGTAAGTTTTTTACTAACTGTTGAGTAATAGTACTTCCACCAAATGAAGAGTTACCTCCATTTAAAATATATGTAACTATGGCTCCTGCTGTTCTTTTTATATCTATTCCACTATGCTTATAAAATCTTTCATCCTCTATTGCCACAAATGCTTTTGGTATGTATTCTCCCATTTCTGATAAAGAGATTACTTGCCTATTTTCTTCTCCTGCTAATTCGTGAAGTAATTTTCCATCTTTGTCATATGTATATGAATTTTGCATTTTTATTACCAAATCGTCTTTGCTTATATCCCAAGTGTCACCAAAGAAAATTGCAGCAAAAACTCCTGCTCCTGCTAAGCATAGTAATATTACTAATATTATAAATATTTTTATAAATAATCTAAGTTTTGGATGCTTTTTTTGCTTTTTAGCTTTTTTTTCTTTTTTTGTTGTTTTAGTATTTTTCATTTTTTTCGTTTCTTCATTACCACTTTCTTTTATATTTTTTTCTGTACTTTCGCTCTTTTCCTGTGGTACTTTATACATTTTGGTTTCATCGTTATCTCCTGCCATAAAAACCTCCATTCAAGCTAAATTTAATTTTAACTCTTTTATTATATAAAATTACTAGTTTATTATATAATATATTACTAAAAAAGAAAAGCTTTTTCATAAATTTTTAATAAATTTAAAAACTACTACTTCAATAATTTTAAAGTAGTAGTTTGTTTAATATTTATTCCATATCTTTAATATTTCTCATAAATATAAAGCTTTCAATCAAGTCCATTATTGCATATACTAATAGTATAACTCCTACAGTAACCATTAACGCACCTGGATAAAATGTTACATAAATACCACCTATTATCATTAAAATAGAAAGTAATAAAACAAATGCCCATATTTTTTCGTTTATATTTTTTAGTTTAAAAGATATTGTTAGCCTTGAAAAGCCACTATATATAATCCAAATGCCTATCATAATTCTAAATAAATTTTCTATTGTGCTACTATATACTATAACTACTAACCCTATAAGAATTGAAATTATCCCCAAGGCAATATCATTGTTAAATAGTGTAGAGTTACCCCTAGCGACAAAATAATTTATAAGTTTAATTACTCCTATTACTATAAAGAATATTCCTAAAACTGTTGAAATAAATTGCATAGTAGTCTGTGGATTATATATCATAACCATTCCTATAATTGCTAGTACTAAAGATGTTATTATTGAAGTCCAGCCAGCTTTTTTTAAAAATTTCTCCATATACTATCTCATTCCTTTCGCCTATTTTAGTTTATAATCATATTAAAATTTAGTAAATTTATGCACTAGTTACATTTTTCTTTGTTGTTGCTCTTTTATTTACTCCTGTATTTTTTCTTGGCACTTCCCTATTGTTATTTATAACTAATTTTGGTGGTGCACCATTTAACACAGTTTCTTTTGTAACAATACACTTTTCTATTTTAGGATTTGAAGGTATGTCAAACATAATATCCCTCATTATTTCTTCTATAATTGAACGTAGCCCTCTTGCACCAGTTTTTCTTTCAATCGCTTTATCTACTATTAGCTCTAGTGCTTCTGGTTCAAATTCAAGGTCCACATTATCCATTTTTAATAACTTTTTGTATTGTTTAACTAAAGCGTTTTTAGGTTTTGTAACTATATCTATCAATGCTTGCCTATCAAGTTCTTCAAGTGTTGCTACTATTGGTAAACGTCCTACGAACTCTGGAATCAAACCAAATTTCAATAAATCTTGTGGTAACAATTGTTCAAAGACCTTATATTTATCTAAGTCTTTATTGCTTTCTATTGTAGCGCCAAAGCCCATAGATTTTTTTCCAATTCTTTCTTGAACAATTTTTTCTAGTCCTTCAAATGCTCCACCACATATGAATAGTATGTTTGAAGTATCTACTTGTATAAATTCTTGATGAGGATGCTTTCTTCCTCCTTGTGGTGGTACTGAAGCAATTGTTCCTTCAACTATTTTTAATAAAGCTTGTTGTACTCCTTCTCCACTTACATCTCTTGTTATAGATGGGTTTTCAGATTTTCTTGAAATTTTATCAATTTCATCTATATATATAATTCCTTTTTCTGCTTTCTCTATGTCATAATCTGCTGCCTGAACTAATTTTAAAAGTATATTTTCAACATCTTCACCAACATATCCAGCTTCTGTAAGAGTAGTAGCATCAGCTATTGCAAATGGAACTTTTAAAATTTTTGCAAGTGTTTGAGCAAGTAATGTTTTTCCACACCCTGTTGGGCCAAGTAATAGTACATTACTTTTTTGTAGTTCCACATCATCTTTGCTGTTTTCTTCTTTGCTACTAATACGTTTATAATGATTATATACTGCAACTGCAAGAGTTTTTTTAGCCTCTTCTTGTCCTATTACATACGTGTCTAATATTGATTTTATCTCTGCTGGACTAGGTAATTCTTCTTTTTCTGTAGTAGTATATCTTATTTCATCGTCATCATATAAATCGTCTTCTACAATGCTTGAACATACTTTTATACAATCACTACAAATAAACACTCCTGGACCAGCAATTATTCTATCTACTTCATCTTGTGATTTTCCACAAAAAGAACATCTTACATTTTTTTGCTTATTATTTGACATTTTTAATTCCTTTCTAATCCTTAATTCTTTCTATTCTAAAGCTCTAAAGCGAAGCAAACACGGTATATTGCTTCCTTTATTTTAGTAGTTTTGAAAAGAATTGTCTTTTGGCTAGGAACACAAATAAAAAATTTATGAGGTGTACTTTGTGTACATTGATTAAATTTTTTATTTGCTGTGACAACGCCAAAAGCAATTATCTTCAAAACTACTTTCTTTTGTCCATAATACCATCAATAAGACCATACTTCAATGCTTCTTCTGCAGTCATCCAGTTATCTCTCTCTGTATCCTTTTCTATAGTCTCAACGCTTTGGCCAGTTTTATCACTTAATAATTTATTTAATTTTGCTCTTGTTTTAATCATATGCTCTGCTTGTATTTTTATTTCTGTTGTTTGTCCTGCTATTCCATTTCCACCAATCAATGGTTGATGAATTAGTATTTCTGCATTTGGTGTTGCAAACCTTTTTCCTTTTTCTCCATTTGCTAGTAATACAGCTCCAAAGCTTGCTGCTAAACCAACGCATATTGTAGATACTGGACATTTAATGTAGTTCATTGTATCTACTATTCCCATACCATCTGTTATTGAACCACCTGGACTATTGATATATAAACTAATTTCTCTATCAGGGTCTTCTGATTCAAGAAATAGTAATTGTGCTATAACTAAACTTGCTGTTGTACTATTAACATCTTCTCCTAAAAATATAATTCTATCCTTTAATAATCTTGAGAATATATCATAAGACCTTTCTCCTTTGGCTGTTTGCTCAATTACATAAGGTACTAAACTGTTCTTCTCCATTTTTTTATTCCTCCTCTTAAATTTATAATCAATTATTTTTATTGTTTTCACAAATAATTGTGTGAAAATATAAAGTTTTTTAATCGATTGTATATTCTTATAGTGAAAAAGGTTAGTGGATAAATCGCTTTATTTTATATTTTACATATACAATAAATATAATTTCCCCCTAACCTTCTATATCAATTATTTCTTTTTTGCATTTTTTACTATAAAGTCTATTGCTTTTTCTGTTTCTAAGTTTCCTTTTATGTATTCTTTTAATTGTTCATTTGCTAATAATTCGTCTTCTTTTCTGCCATATTGTTTTGCCATTTCTTTTATTTTTTCATCAATTTCTTCTGGAGTAGCTTCGATTTTTTCAGCTTTAACTATAGCTTCTAGTACTAATCTTGATTTTATATTTCTTTCTGCCTGCTCCTTAAAGTTATCTCTTATTTCTGCCTCTGTTTTTCCCATTATTTGAAGATATTGATTTAGGTTTAATCCTTGATATGATAATCTATTTTCCATATCTTTTATCATATTATCAATTTCTAGTTCTATCATACCATTTGGAATATCTAATTTTGTATTATCACATACAGCTTTTATAGCCTCTTCCTCTGTTTCATATTTAGCTTTTTCTGTATTTTCTGTATCTAATTTCTCTTTTATACTATTCTTTAATTCATCTAAAGTGTCAAATTCACTGACATCTTTAGCAAATTCATCATCTATTTTTGGTAATTCTTTTTTCTTTATTTCGTGTAGAGTTACTTTAAATACAGCATCTTTTCCTGCTAAATCTTTAGAGAAATAGTCATCTGGGAATTTAACTTTTATGTCTTTAACTTCATCAATTTTCATTCCTATTATTTGGTCTTCAAATCCTGGTATAAATGTATTGCTTCCTATTTCTAGTTCGTGATTTTCTGCTTTTCCACCTTCGAATTCTACGCCATCTACCGAACCTACAAAGTCTATTGTTGTAATATCGCCTTTTTCTACTGGTCTATCTTCTATGCTTACTAGTCTTGAATTTCTTTCTGCCATATGACCTAGTTCGTGTTCTATATCTTTGTCTGTTGTATTATACTCTATTTTTTTAATTTCTATACCTTTATATTTTCCAAGTTCAACTTCTGGCTTTGTTTCTACTACTGCTGTAAATATCAATTCTTTTCCTTTTTCCATTTGAACTATATCTATATTAGGTTTGCTTACTGCTTCTATTTTATTCTCTTTTATTGCTTCGTCATATATATCTGGAACTAATTCGTTAAAAGCGTCTTCATAAAATATAGCTGAACCATATTGTCTTTCTACTAATTGCATTGGTGCTTTTCCTTTTCTAAATCCAGGTATGTTAAAATATTTTGCAGTTTTAGCATACACCTTTTTCATTGCTTCTTCAAATTTTTCTGCTTCAATGTTAAATGTTAATTTTACTTCGTTTTTGTTTTCGGTACTTTCTACTTTTACGCTCATTTTTTTCATTCCTTTCAAGTTGTTTTCTATTAAGAATCAACATTATTATATAATAAAAATTTTTTAATAAATATTATAGAATATTGCCATCTCTGACAATAAGCTTAATTATTATATCACATTTATTTTATTTTGCAATAGTTTTACACTATTTTTTAGGCTTTTACTACTAGATGAGGGGTTATTTGTTATCTAAATAGCATTTATTGTACCATTCACAAGCAGATTACTATTCTTATCGGTTACTGTATTGGTCGCAATTTGATTGCTAATTTCGTTATTTGTTGTGTTTGTATTTATTGAGTTATTATTTTCTTCACCAGCTTGTACATCTGTTGTTATGTTAAACCAGTTATCTAAGTCATTTGTGGTCGAAGTATATTTGTTGTTACTTTCCTCCATTAAATTTTTAGTAATGCTTACTCCATACACTAAAATTGCTGTTACTACTGCAACTAATAATATAATTCCTATAAACATTGGGATATTGATTTCAACATTTCTATTCATTTTTTCTCCTTATATATTTATATCTTAACTAAATCAAACTCCACATAATCTGCACTTATCAATTTATATTCAATTCCTCCGATTTTTCCCTCTATTGCATCTTTATGTGCTATTCCGTGCAAATGTCCGTAATAGCATTTAGTAATATTATATTTTTCTAGTGTTTTTATAAATTCCGTATTTTTGTCACATTCTATAACATTTTTACTAATTGGCGGATAATGTAAAAAAGCTATAATTTCCTTATTTTCGCCATATTTTTTTATTCCATCTTGGATGGATAATTCTAATCTAGCATTTTCTCTTTTTAGCATTTTGCTATCACATTCTGTATCTAATATGTTCCATCCTCTAGTTCCTACAATTATTTTATTTTCAACAAGATAGCTATTATTGTATAAAAAGTTTATATTCTTGAAGCCATTTTCCTTGATAAAGTTATTCATTTTTGATACAGTTGTCCACCAAAAGTCGTGATTTCCTTTTAATAGTATTTTTGTTCCTGGTAAACTGTTTAAATATTCAAAATCTTTTTTAGTATCTTCTAAATGCATTTCCCAAGAAAAGTCTCCAGGAAGTATTACATAGTCTTCAGATCTAACCTTTTTTATCCAATTATTTTTTATTTTTTCAGTATGATTTTCCCAATTAGCTCCAAATATGTTCATTGGTTTATTATGTAAAAATGATAAATGTAAATCTGCTATTGCATATATTGACATATTAACTCCTATTCATAAGATTACAAATACTTATATTTAATTTTGTATTTTTAAATTTGGCACAGCATTTAATTCTAAATTAGATACTACGCCTGATATATATCTGTAATATCCTGCTGATGCTATCATAGCAGCATTATCGGTACATAGTATAGGCTCTGGATAATATATTTTGTAACCTTTGTTTTGCAAATTTATAAATTCTTGTCTTATATATGAATTTGCAGATACCCCTCCTGCTAAACATATAATATTTGTTCCAAGCTTTTCAGCTGCTTTTAAGCTATTTTCTACTAATATATCTGTTACATATTTTTCAAAGCTAGCACATAAATCAGCTTTGTTTATTTCTGGGTTTTTGTGGTGTAAATTTATTATTGCTGTTTTTACTCCACTAAAACTAAAGTCAAGACCTTCCATATGAGTTTTTGGTAATTCTATGGTTGGTTTACCTTCCTTTGCAAGTTTATCTACTTTTGGTCCTCCAGGATATCCAAGTCCTATAACTCTTGCCACTTTGTCAAATGCTTCTCCTATTGCATCATCTTTTGTCCTACCTATTATATTAAATTTATCATAGTCTTGTATATGTACTAGATGCGTATGTCCTCCTGATATTATTAGGCATAGAAAGGGAGGCTTTAATTCCTTGTGTGTAATATAGTTTGCTGCAATATGTCCCTCTATATGATTAGTTCCTGTTAATGGCTTTTTTAATGCATAGCTTAATCCTTTTGCATAAGATACACCCACTAAAAGAGCTCCAACTAGCCCCGGTCCATATGTACACGCAATATTATCTATATCATCAAATGTAATTTTAGCTTGTTCTAAAGCCTCTTCTGTTACACCAGAAATAGCCTCTATATGATTCCTAGAAGCTATTTCTGGTACAACACCGCCAAATTTTTCGTGTATTTTTATTTGTGAATTTATAACATTTGACAAAACCTCTCTACCATTTTTTACTACTGCTACAGAGGTTTCATCACAACTTGATTCAATTCCTAGTGTAATTATATCTTTCATTATTTCTCCTTTAGCATTCCTATATTGTATTCCTTTATTTTTTTAAATTATTCCAAACATTTGGAAAAATAAACTTGTTAGTCCATTACTTACTATTAAAATAATTGGTTGTATTATTAAACTTAATATTCCAACAATCCACAATGCTATAAATACTATTTCAAATATTTGACTATGTGATTCAATCCAATTTCTAGCATTATATGGTAAAAAACCGCATAATATTTTTGAACCATCTAATGGAGGTAATGGAATTAAATTAAATACCCCTAATCCTATATTTATAGATACAATACTTTGTACTACAGTTATAGCAATTCTTAATGCTTCATTTGTTGAATAAATAAAACCTCCTGCAACATTTACACCTGGTGCAAATTTTATTATTAAACAAAATATAATTTCAAATACTATTGCAAGTAAAAAGTTCATCAATGGTCCTGCTGCTGCAACTATTGCTTCTGCTTTAGATAGTGACATATTTCTATTAAAATTTCGTGGATTGATTTCTACTGGTTTACCCCATCCAAAACCAGCAAATACAAGCATTATTGTACCAAATAAATCTAAATGCTTAAATGGGTTTAAGTTAAGTCTTCCTTGGCTTCTTGGTGTATCATCGCCTAGTTTGTCTGCTGCAAAAGCGTGTGCAAATTCGTGAAATGTAATTGCTATTAGAACTCCTGGAATGGTAATAATAAAACTAAGCAGTGCTCCTTCTTGCGAAAACAAGTTAATAAAAGAGCTAAATAGCATTAAAGCTATAATTAAAAATATAAATCTTTTATCTATATACATAAATCATAATCCTTTTCTAATATAATATTAAAGTAATTTCCTACTTTTCCCCTAACTAATTTTTCTCATTTAGTTTCTTGTGAACACTTTTTAAGATTTCATATCTATAACAAATTATTTTTTTATAAAATTCTTTTCTAATATTTGTTATTGTTTCGAATGTTTTTCAATATTTAAAAACTGCTATTTTAATGCTACTCAATTGAATTTATTAAAACTTATCAATTTTTAATAAATTAGTCAACTTCCTCTGATACTTGTTTTATTGTTGATGTGTAACTTTGTAATTTTTCGTCAAGTCTTTTTTGACATTTTTCAAATACTTTGACTAGTTGTTCTAAAGTTCCTATCGTTTGTGCCGTATATAAAGCCTCTCTATATTCTTTATTATATTCATCATCAATAGCAATTAAATCAACATTATTCTCTAAACATTGCCTAAGTATAATAAATCTTCCTATTCTTCCATTGCCGTCTTGAAAAGGGTGTATATGTTCGAAATTTTGATGAAAATCAGCTATAGCATAAATATCCTTTTTACTTTCTTTCCAATCTTCAAGTAAATTATAAATACTATTATCTACTAAATGTGGTTCACACAATTTTAGATCTGTCTTAGAAAGTCTATTTTCATATTTTTTCCATTTTCCAATATTATCTATTTCATCATCTACAGTTCCTCTTTTTAATAATCTATGCCACTGCCATAATAAATATTTATCAAGTGGTTCTTTTAATGTATCGATTACATTATCAAATAATTCTAATGAGTTCTTTGTTTCTATTACATCATCTAAAAAATGTTCACCGGTTAACTTTTTTTTGCTCTAAAAGGTCTATTAAATTTTCTTTGCTAAATGTACTTCCCTCAAGTTTATTTGAATGGTATAAATATTCTATTTTGATTGCATCATATACTGAATTTTTTATTTTTGATAATTTTTGCATAGCGTTAATAGATATTTTCATATAGTTTTCCTCCATTCATATTATTTTTATAAACTTCTCTATGTTAATGTATTTTTCAATGTTTTAAGTTTTTATTAAACTTTTTCAAATCTCATTAAGCATTATTAAGTGGTTTCATTGTTGGGAAGAATAGTACATCCCTTATAGAAGCAGAATTTGTAAGTAACATTATTAGTCTATCTAGTCCTATTCCCATACCTCCTGTTGGTGGCATTCCAATTTCTAGCGCATTAACAAAGTCTTCATCCATTCCTCCTGCTTCCTCATCACCTTTTTCTTTAGCTTCAACTTGTTTTAAAAATCTTTCATATTGGTCTATCGGATCATTTAGTTCTGAATATGCATTTCCATATTCTCTTCCACCAATAAATAATTCAAATCTTTCTACTAGTCTTGGATCGTCTTGTTTTCTTTTTGTAAGTGGTGATACTTCTACTGGATAGTCCATTACAAATGTTGGTTGAATTAGTGTTTCTTCTACAAATGTTTCAAAGAATTCATTTATAATATGTCCTCTTGTATTTTTTATATCTTCAAATTGTACTCCTTTTTCTTTTGCTATATCTTGTGCTTCTTCATCTGTATTGATTGTATTGAAGTCTACTCCTGTTACTTCTTTTATTGCATCAATCATTGTAATTTTTTTCCACTCTGGTGCCAAATTTATTTCTTTATCCTCATATGTAATTGTAGTTGTTCCTAATGTGTTTTGGGCAACAGTTGAAATTAGCTCTTCTGACATTTTCATCATATCATTATAATCTTCAAAAGCTGAATAAAATTCCATATTTGTAAATTCTGGATTATGTTTAATGTCCATTCCTTCATTTCTAAAATTTTTTCCAATTTCAAATACTTTATCATATCCACCTACTATTAGTCTTTTTAAATTTAATTCTGGTGCAATTCTTAAATACATTTGTAAATCTAATGTATTATGATGAGTAATAAATGGTCTTGCTGCATCTCCTGTTGCGACAGTTGTAAGAATTGGTGTTTCTACTTCCATATATCCTTTTTCATTCATAAATCTTCTAATTTCTTTTATTATTTCTGCTCTTTTTACAAATGTTTCTTTTACTTCTGGGTTCATTATTAAATCTACATATCTTTGTCTATACCTTAAATCAGTATCCTTTAACCCGTGGAATTTTTCTGGAAGTGGTCTTAATGATTTTGAAAGCAATGTTACTGCTTTGGCGTGAATTGATATTTCTCCAGTTTTGGTTTTAAATACAAAACCTGTAATTCCTATAATATCACCTATATCATATTCTTTAAATTCTTTGTAGCTTTCTTCACCAAGTTCATTTATGCTAACATAGCTTTGTATTTTTCCTTCACTATCTTGAATATGGCAAAAAGATGCTTTTCCCATAATTCTTTTAGCCATAAGTCTTCCGGCTACAGTTACATCCTTACCTTCTAGTTCATCATAGTTGTCTTTTACTTGTTTGCTTGTATGTGTTCTATTAAATTTTGTTATTCTATATGGGTTTTTGCCCTCTTGTTTTAATTTTTCTAATTTATCTCTTCTTACTTTCATTAGTTGGTTTAAATCTAATTCTTGTTCTTCGTTGTTGTTCTCGTTCATAATAACCTCCATTCGAGCTAGTTATTAGCTCTATTTAGCTTTTTTTATTTTTTCTTTTTCTAAGCATTTTGTATGCATTTAGTCTATGCGTACGTAAAATATTATATACTATTTTATTTTTTTTGTAAACCAATTATTGGAAAGATTTAGAAAAAGTGGATTACATCTTTAAGTTTTGTACTTTAGATTTTTAAAATGGCTATTTCGGGTTAGAGTAAACTTATAAAAAAGTATTTCAAATATGTCGGTCCAGCTACTTTTTCGCAGAAATTCTAAAATAATTTTATGGCCCCGTTCCATCAAAGATGAACTCTTTCCATAAAATTATTTTAGAATTTCTAACTCAAAGTACTCTCCATTCCATATTTTCATACTTTTTTATAAGCCCACTCTAACCCTATAAATTTATTTGTAAAATTTAAAAGTACAAAACAAAACTTAAAGACGCAATCCACTTTTGAGTTAAGAAGCTTTTCTTAATTCTTTTGCGTGAGCAATAGAAATTTCTGTGATATCTCCAGAAGAAATTCTAGCAATTTCCTTTACTACTTCCTCTTCGCTTAATCTTTTTATTTCTGTATATGTTTTTTCATTTGTTGTTTTTTTGCTAATGTAATAGTTATATTTTCCTTTTGCTGCTATAGAGGCAGAGTGTGTGACTACCATTACTTGATGGTTGTTTGATATTGTTTTTAATTTTTCTCCTACTGCTTTTGCAGCTTTTCCACTAATACCAGTATCTATTTCATCAAAAACTAATGTAGATACTTTGTCCACTTCTGCAAGAACTGTTTTTATTGCAAGCATTACCCTAGACATTTCTCCTCCTGATGCAATTTTGCAAAGCTCTTTTTCTTCCTCGCCTTTATTTGTGCATATCATAAATTCTACTTTATCTAAGCCGTTTGCATTAAAGTCTTTTATTTTTTCCACTGCTACTCTTAATGTTGCGTTGCTCATTTCTAGGTCCTTTAATTCTATGTTTATTTTATTTGAAATAATTTTTGCATACTCACATCTTAGCGAGTTCATTTTTGAGCATAGTTCTAGCATTTGTTTTTTTACCTTTTCTTTTTCTTGCTTTAATTTATCATTTATTTCATCTAAATTTTCTATTTCGTTAATTTCTTGCTCTAATTTTTCTTTGTATTCTAATATTTCTTCTATGCTATTTCCATATTTTCGTTTTAGTGAAAATATTTCGTCTAATCTTTTTTCTACGTTGTCTCTTTGGTCTTCGTCAAAAAATATATCTTCTTTCATTCCAGATATATCCCTTGCAAGTTCTTGTATTTCATAATATATGTTTTTTAATTCTGATAATTTTTCTTCATATACTTCTCCACAGTTAGATATTTTTTCTAAACACCTTATTGAATCAGAAACACTTTCTATAGCTTGATTATTTAAGTTTTCATCTATTTCTTCTAAATTTTCTTGTAATTTTTCAGAATTTTTCATTAAGTTATGTTCTTCAGTTAATTTAATGTCTTCTCCTACTTTTAATTTTGCATTTTTTATTTCTTCTAGTTGATAATTAAGTAAATCTAACTTTCTTTCTTTTTCCTTGTCATCTCCATAGTTTTTACTTAATTCTGCATTTATTTCATTATACCTTTTATATAATTTTGAATATTCCTCTTTTAATTCTAATATTTCATTTCCTATAAAGTCGTCTAAATATGCAATATGTTTATTTGAGTTTAGCAAGTTTTGGTTATCTTGTTGACCGTGTATATCTATAACATTTGCCATAAGTTCTTTTAGTTCATTTACCGTTACTAAACGTCCATTTACTTTGCACGAATTTCTACCGTTTGTATATACTTCTCTTGATACTATGATATTTCCATCTATGGAATTAGGATTTTCTGGGCAAAATATGCTTGCTTCTATAAATGAATATTTTTCTCCATTCCTTATCATTTCTTTTGAAAATCTTCCACCTGCAATAACTCCTAATGCACCAATTATAAGTGTTTTTCCAGCGCCCGTTTCTCCTGTAAGTACGTTAAGCCCCTCATTAAAATCTATAGATAAGTCTTCTATAATTCCTATATTTTTAATATGTAATGTAGATATCATAGTTTTCCTCCTTACGAAACATTGTTTGTATTTACGCTCTATATAATACAACCGTTTGTTCGTTTTGTCAAGTGTTTTTTATAAAAAATAGGAAATAGTTTAATCCTATTTCCTATTCTCCTACATCATATTCATATACCACTATTTCTTTTGTATTAAAATCAAATTCATTTACCTTATAATTTACAAAAAAGCTTTCTTCTTTTAAGAATTTTAACTTTAATTTATTTGTATCAAGTAAAACTTCTGTTGATAAATTCATTCCAAGTGGCAAAGTTTTATTAAAGTTATCATAGAACATTATATTTGTATAAAATACAGCTGGTGTATTTTCCTTTATATTTATTTTACAAAGTTGAATTTTTTCTTTTTTGCTTCGTAGTTCTTGCTCAATTGCATTTTTTGGGTTTATATCAAATATATGCATTCCTTCTATGCTTTTTTTATTATTTACACAGTATACAGACATATCATAAGGAGCTTGTATTTTGTTTAAAGCCTCTTTTATTAGTTTCAAATATCCGTTTATATTTTCCTTATAAGCTTCTATATCTGTGTCCATATTGATGTTAAGTACTTTGTACTTGTCTTTTTCTATTTCTCTATGTTTTTGATTATCTATAGCTTTTATTTTAGTTTTGTCTTCTATTAGACCTCCAAAAATATCAAAATCTTTAGCATTTATTATTTCGATATCGTTTTGGTAATCTTGTTGCAATCTTTTTAAATCTTCCTCTGTAGCTGTAGATACCTTTTTCTTTCTTCCTCTAGTTTTTTTATTTTCTTCTAATTCGTTTGTTTCAGCATTTTCCTCTTCTTCATTTACATCTAACTCTTTAAATGAATTAGGCACATATCGTATTGCAAACATCGCGTCAGTCTCGTTTTTTGATAGTTTTCGTCTTTGCAATTCATCCATTTTTTTGCCTAATTCTTCCATATCTGCATCATAATCAAAAAATCTTTTCATTTTTGTTTTTTCGTTTTTTTCTTCCTCTTCTGCCTCTGCTAGAGTTTGCATTTCATCTTTACTTGTAAATTTCCAAAATTCAAAAATACTTTTCTTATGCTTGTCAATTTCTTTAATATATAAATCTGCATTATCATTTTTCTTAGACAATATTTCTTCTTTGGTTTCAAATGCTTTTAAATCAAGAGTTAAGTTAGTATTTTCTTTTTTTACTTCTTCTAGTTTTGTACAAATATTTATTAAATCTTCTATTGTGTACTGTTCTTTTAACTCATATAAAGATTCTAATGTTTCGTCTTTTTTTTCTTCGTTTACTACACGCTTTTCTGGCTTTTTAACGATTTTTTCGTCTTTCTTTTTCTTAAAGAAGTATTTTACTCTGCCAAAGAAAGTTTTTTTGCACTCCAAAAATGTAGCAATTTGTTTTTGTCTAAGTAAATATTCTTGTGTTAAGTCCTCTATTATAAGTTTAAACTTATCTAATTTTCGTTTTAATTCTTTCTTTTCTTTTTCTTCATATTTAAGTTTGTCTATTTTGTCTACATATTCTACCTTAATAAAGTCTGCTAGCTTACTATATTCTATTTTAGTGTTATTACTCCAAAATTCTATTTTTCCATCTTTATTTAGTTTTGTTACAAAGTTATATTCTTCCCTCGCACCAGTTGCTAGTATAAACATTGCTTTTAAAAGTTTGTATAGCTCTACAGCTTCTTCTTTTGTGTACAATGTTATAGAATAAGTTGTTTGCATTTTTTCGTATATATTTGTTTGTCCTACAATTTTTATGAATAGATTATTGTCTTTATCAAAAATTTCATATATATTTGGCCAATCTTTTGTAAAATACCACAAATAATTTTCAATATCATCTATTTCTGATTTGCTTAAAAAGCCACCTGTATATTCCATATAACTGATTGGTGTAAATATATATCTTGGCTTTCTTGCTCTTATATTTGCAATTTGTTCTTTTAGCAAATAAAATAGAGCGTTGTTATCTTGCTCTTCTGTTGGCACTAGCATAAAATATTTTTTTGCATAGTCCGAATAATAAATTTGCCATATAAAATTGTTTGGATATTTTACTTCAAATGGTATTTTTTCGTTTAGTTCCTCTTGTTCTTTTGCTATTTCTTCTATTCTCGGTATATTCATCGTAGTTACTAACTTTATAAACTTAGCAAATTTTTCTATATTTTCTTCGCTTTCCGAATCTAAATATTCGCAAATTGGGCTAGATAATTTATATCTTTGTTTGATGTCTGTTAATCTATTTTCTGGAGTTATTAGTATTTCTATTTCTTTAATATTTACATACTTATATACTTTATATACTGCATCATCATAAGAATTAGAAGGTCTAAAATTAAGTCCTTCATATTTTTTTAGAAAGGTTGGTAATTTATCTAAATTTAGACCAATGTATTTTAGATTTTCTTCAAATATTTTTTCAGTTTCTTTTGCAACTTTAGCCATATTTACCCTCCATTCTTTTTAACGTTACATATTATATCATAAGTTATGTCATTATTCTAGGATAATAACAATTTTTTTATAGTTTTTTTGCATCAAAAAAGACCACCTAGAGAAATTTCCCTAAGTGGCCTAAACTTTGCTAAACGGTTAGAGTAGTCCGAACGGGTCAACCGATTGGACCAAACCTACCAGGTCACAGATTCTTCCGTCTTCTGTAGACTGGAAGCCTTTTATTTTTATATTGGACAGATCCAGCTTAATTCCTGCTCCACTATACTTATTTAGCTTGTACGGCAAGTGGCTTGCAGAGCCAAATTCTGCTCTGTAGTCCATCGCCGTCGTCCGTACTTGAATTTCGAACAGAGTCCCGTCCGTCTTCCGAACTACGCAGTGGAGGCTTTGGTATCCATTGGCTTTAGGGTGACGAATGTAATCCTTTACATTGTCCTCAAAGCCGGGGGTCACTAAACTTTCGCTGGGAATAATAAGTTTTTCTCTTATTTTTTCCTCACATTCTCCCTCTAATATCGGTTCAGCCTCAGTTAAGAGACTACCATTCATAATGAAGTGCTTCATAAGTTCGTTTAGCACTTCATAGCATAGTTTTATTGTTTCTTGGGAATCTTCATTCCCAGTACATAGTGTAACTCTGAAGCCGAGGAAGTCACGAATTGTGTCCATCGGCTTATTCTTGATAATATAGAGTCTGATTTTTTCGTTAAGCCCTATAAAGTCTTTCTGCCTCCTTGTAATTCTCATTCTTATGCCATATTTCTTGGACATCTTGCGAAGCTGTTCCTTGACTTCGTAGAACTCTTTTTCAAGTTCCCGAAGCTTTGCCGGGGCTAACATATGCCGGAACTCATCCAGCTTATTAGCATACAAAGAGTTCGAGATTGATTGGTTCGCGCGTAAAAGCTTTACATAGTAAGCCCACGCTTCATCAAGCGTCTCTGATACCTCCAATACACCCTGTAAGTCAGGAAAACTAATTTTTTCTGCTAATGCCATTGTGTTGTACTTCCTTTCTTTTTTTCTCGTTTAGCAAAATTTCTTATACTATGCAAGATTGCATACACTTATATTATACCACATTTTTCTATTATTCACAAGTTGTATAGACCTGTCCCCAAAAGTGCCAAATGGCACTTTTGTGACAGGCACCAAGGTGCCATTAGTGTGCGAATGTTTTTACTTCGTCTACTATTTTTGCTACAAATTCGTCTGTCTGCATTGCACCAATATCTCCGTCTGTTCTTGAACGTACTCCTACTGTACCTGCTTCTTTTTCTTTATCTCCAAGTACTAGCATATATGGTACTTTTTGTAATTGTGCTTCTCTTATTTTGTATCCTATTTTTTCATTTCTGTCGTCAAGTTCTACTCTGATTCCTGCTTCTTCTAATTTTGTTTGTACTTCTTTTGCATACTCTACGTGAGCGTCAGCTATTGGAAGTAGTTTTACTTGTACTGGTGCAAGCCATATTGGGAATGCACCTTTTGTTTCTTCTATTAAGAATGCTATAAATCTATCAAATGTTCCAAGTATTGCTCTATGGATAACTATTGGTCTATGTGGTTTTCCATCTTCTCCAATGTATTCTAGCTCAAATCTTTGTGGTAATAGGAAGTCTAACTGGCAAGTAGATATTGTTATGTCGTGCCCTATTGCTGTTTTTATTTGAACATCTAGTTTTGGTCCATAGAATGCTGCTTCTCCTTTTGCTTCGTAGAAGTTTATGTTTAGTTCTGTTAGTATTTGTCTTAATTGATTTTCTGCATTTTCCCACATTTCGTCGTCATCAAAGTATTTTTCTTTATTTTCTTTATCTCTTAATGATAATCTAAATGTGTAATCTTTAAAGCCAAAGTCTTTATATACAGAAAGTATTAGGTTTACAACCTCGCCAAATACTGGTTTTATTTGCTCTGGTGTTACAAAGATGTGTGCATCATTTTGGCACATTTCTCTTACTCTTTCTAGTCCACAAACACTTCCACTTGCTTCATATCTAAAGTCGTGTGCAAGTTCTCCTATTTTTATTGGCAAATCTCTATATGAGTGCATTGCATTTTTATATATTAGCATATGATGTGGGCAGTTCATTGGCCTTAATACCATTTCTTCATTGTCCATTTTCATTACAGGGAACATATCTTCTTTGTAGTGATCCCAGTGTCCACTTGTTTTATATAATGCAACATTTGCAAGTGATGGAGTATATACGTGTTTATATCCTAATTTTATTTCTTTATTTAAAATATATTGTTCTAGCAATCTTCTTACTGTTGCTCCATTTGGCAAATACATTGGTAGACCAGAGCCTACAAGTTCGTGTGTCATAAATAAATCTAGTTGTTTTCCTATTTTTCTGTGGTCTCTTTGTTTTGCGTCTTCTAGTTTTTGAATGTGTTCTTCAAGCTGGCTTGCTTTTGGAAAAGATACTCCATAGAATCTTTGTAGCATTTTATTTTTTTCGTTTCCTCTCCAATATGCTCCTGAAGAAGTTAATATTTTTACACATTTAACTTTTCCTGTGCTCATTAAATGTGGACCTGCACATAAATCAGTAAATTCACCTTGTTTATAGAAAGATATTTCTTCTCCTTCTGGAAGCTCTTCTATTAACTCTACTTTGTAGTCTTCGCCTTGCTCTTTTTCAAATTTGATGGCTTCTTCTCTTGATAAAGTATATTTCTCAATTGGTAAATCTTCTTTTATAATTTTCTTCATTTCTGCTTCTATTTTTTCAAAGTCTTCTGAAGAAATATTTTCTTTTACATCAAAATCATAGTAAAACCCATCATCTATGGCTGGGCCTATTGCAAGCTTAATGTCATTTCCATATATTCTTTTTATAGCTTGTGCCATAATGTGAGATGTAGTATGCCAATATGCTTTTTTACCCTCATCACTATTATCAAAAGTACATATTTCTACTTCTGCATTTTCCTCTTCTATATTGTATCTTAAGTCTTTTACTTCGCCATTTACTTTTGCACAAGTTGCAACTCTAGCTAGTCCTTCACTTATTTTTTTAGCTAAGTCTAAAACTGAAATTCCTTTTTCTACGTCCAAACTTGAGCCATCTTTTAAAATAACTTTCATAATTATTCCTCCTCTTATTTTTTGCAAATTAAAACACACCTCCATAGCCTAATAATAGACTACAGAGGGGTGCTTTATATAACACGGTTCCACCCTTTGTTTTACTTAATTTTACTTTTAACGCAAGTTACACGTCTGTTTTTTCCAATTAGTTTTAGTATACCTAAGTATTTTTACTACAACAATTAGTTTTTCCAGAAACAATGAGGTAGTTTTTCAAATACGTTTATTTAGAATGGCTTTCAGCCTTTGACCATTCCTCTCTATAAATAACCTTTATTTTACTTTGTCTCATTTTTGTTTTTACTTTTATAATTTTGTATGTGTTAACATCAAAATACATTTTCTATTATATAACCTTTTTTTCGCCACGTCAAGGCAAAATTTTAAATTTATTATAGTAATGATGCAACAGATGAAAATACCATTAAGCCCATAACTACAAATTCTACTGTTCCTACGGCTAAACCTGCAATTCCTAAGCCTTTTGCTTTTTGACTTTGTGGTTTAAATGTAGCTACACCTATTATACCTAATACAGTTGCAATTATTCCACAGAATAAGCCATACATTATAATTCCTACCATAGCAAATATAAAGCTTAGCAAGCAACAAATATTAAGTTTTTTATTTTCTGTTTGACCATTACTCTGTGTATTTATTGTAGATGTTGTTGTTTCACTTACAGGCACCTCCTGTGTTTGATTAACTGGAGCATTTTCTACTTGGTTTGTGTTTTGCTCCACGTTTGGATTGTTTTCTTCCATAAATTTTCCTCCTTTTAATTTTTATAAATAATATTTTATATTATAAAGCTAATTTACTTTATATTTATTTATCTATATTTTTATTTTTTACAAAGAAATATATACCTATTCCTGCTATTATAGCAATTGCTATAATTCCAAGATATATTTCACCAGTTTGTGGTATTGGTTTTGGTGATATTGTTGTATCCTCATCATCGTTATTGTTATTGTCATTGTCACCATCTGGTGTTGTTGGCTTGTTGTTATCTATAATGTCCTCAACTTTTCCTTGATATTCATTATCCATATAGTATGTTGCGTCATCGCCATCAACTTTTAATTTTTCTGTATATGTTTGTTCTACACTATTTTCACCTACTGTACCAACCTCTTTTATATATAAGTATAAATTATTAGCATCACTTAGTTCTTCAATTTTAGCTATATCCTTTGTGCTAATCTTTCCTGTTAAGGTGTAGGTTCCATCTCCATTTGCATTTACTTTTGCATTTTTTACTTTCGTCCAATTTTCTATATTTTCATCTGATTTATTTTCAGATAAGTAGTAATAATATGTATATTCTGTATTTTCGTCTCTTCCTGATATGTTATCAACTTCAATATTTATATCTATATAATCATCATCTATTATTTCTTTATATAAGTAGACTGTAGCATCTTTTACAACTAAATTAGCATTAGTAAAGTCTGAAAGAACTGGTTTTGCTCCCTCTTCTACCTCTATTTCAAATGTTGTAGTAAAGCCTTGATATTCTACTGTTATTGTTTGCTTTCCTATAGTTTGATTGTCAAACCCTGTTATTGTAAGTGAACTTGAGTTTAAGTTTAATTCTGTACTTGTGTCATCAGCATATATAACTTTAACTTTTCCACCATCTAAGTTTAGTTTTTCATTTTGCTTATATGTTGTTTTATCAGGTAGCGAAGCCATTTCTATGCTTTTTATTTCTTTTTGCTGTTCTACCTGCTTTACAGTTATATTTTGTTTTGCTTCTTTTGTTATTCCATTTTCTGTATATGATATTGTTACACTGTTTTGTCCATAGTATAAATTATCTCCATCTAATACTTTGTAATTTGTAACTTCTTTTGTTGTTAAGTCACTATATGTTGCTGTAACTTTCATTCCAGATGTATCAAACTTTTCTCCCTCTGTATACTCTGTGTTAGTTGGTGGATTGCTAATTTCTATGCTTTGTAATTCTGCTGGTTCTTCTGATGTTTGCTTTTCTGTAAAAGCTTTTATAGATACATTGCAATTTTGATTTCCAGCATCAGCACTACAAAAATCTATCCATACTCCTGCTTCCATAGCTTCCTTTGTAGAAAAGAAACTTTCATTTGAATTTACTTCAGCATTTTCATCAACTTTTTTGCTTTCTACCATAACTGTTTGTTTATCTGTACCTGATTGCACACTCATTGCTACCGCAAATGAATCTCCTGTTAATTTTACAGGTTCTGCAAGTATTATTGTATGATAACCTGGCTCTAGCTTTATGCTTTCTCCGTCTTTTAATTCTACTTGTTGCAATTTTGATAAGTCATCACTAGCTGGGTTTACAAATACTTTAGCTGTAACTTCTTGCATTGTAAATATGCTAACCATTGTTAATACTTCATTTTCACTTGAGGTTCTTTTAAATTTATTAGCAATATACATATCTTCTGTTGTCTGCATTCCAATTGTTAATCCTGGATGTAATAAATTATTTTGATATATGTTGTCATAGTCTTTTGTACTTGTAGCTTTTTCTATGGCATATAATTCACTATATATGTTTGCATCATCATATGATACATACATATACCCATTATCTCCAATAGTTATAACTATGCTGTCATCTTCTATAGTAACCTTGCCCTCTCCGTAACTTGCTTCAATTATTGGTAATAAAAATTCATTAGTTATTTCGTCTGCTGAGTTAAAACCTGCTTGATTACATTGTTCTTTGTATTGTGTATACAAATCTTCTTTGACTTCATTTAAATCAAAACTTAGTTTTTCTCCCCAAGAATTTTTTATTATCCAAGCTCCATCGTTTGCAGGTTGATTTTCTTGTCTAAAATTATTTTTATTATATGTATCATCCCATCCAATTATAATGCCTCCGTGATTACTTGGATAATCAGTTGAATTAGGGCAATATATTGCTCCAGTTGCATTATTATATGTGTCTGAGAATATGTTTGCTCCATTAAATATAGCATATATTCCACCATAATTACTAATTACTTGTTTCATTTTTGACATAAGTTCTGTTTTTCCTATATCGTCAATATCTTCAAATAAAATAGTATCATATAATGTAGTTGCTGTATTTTTATTTTGTATTTCAGATATGTCTATATTATCCTCATTATTTTCAAAAGGCATTTCTTCCTCTTCTATTGCTCCCATACCATTGCTTAAGTAAGATTGCCCCATAAAAAAGCTTCCGCCTTTTTCAAATCCAATGTTGTAACCATATTTATTTACTTCATCATTGTTAAATGCATTGCTTCTTACAGAATAGTCTAAATGTCTTTCTGAATAATCATATACATTTCCTGTTCTTCCTGCTTTGTAATCTAATAAAGCAATGTTGCTTTCTAATGCACCTATTGTTGCAAATGCCCAACAAGAATTTGTATTCATTTGGTTTCGTATAGCCACATTTTGTGAAATAATATCACGTAAATCATATTCACTGTCCAATCCACTTTTTACTAATGTAGCACTTTTAAAAATATTGTTTAGATTACTTAAATATTCGCTATTTGTTTTTGGACTAATTACATTATATCTGCTTGGCTCAGTTCTTTCAGCTTTTTCTTCATCACTAAGTGCCATATATTCTTTGTATTCATCAGAATATTCCACTTCTTCAATTTTTGGTATATCCACAGCTTGCACGTTTGTACAAAATACTATTCCTATAAATAATATTAGAAATAATGATATTTTTATTAAATTATTTTTCATCAGTTTTCTCCTACTTTTACCTTAAATTTTTGCACTTTTAATAATTTTATACTACTTAGAGTGCTTTAATTCTAAATTTTTATTTACTTGGTTTACCCAATAACTTAAACATATTTGCTTTATATTTTTCTACCCCTGGTTGATTAAATGGATTTACTCCCAATATTTTTCCTGACATTGCACACGCAAGTTCAAAGAAATATATTAGTTGCCCCATATTATTGGCATTTAGCTTTTCAATATTTATTAAAACATTTGGAACATCACCATCTACGTGTGCCTGTATTGTTCCCTCCATAGCCTTTTTATTAACATAGCTTAAGTTTTTTCCTGCTAAATAATTTAGGTTATCTAAGTCATCTTCTTCTAATTTTAGTTTTATATCTTTTTCTGGTTTTTCTATGTTAATAACTGTTTCAAATAAATTTCTTCTTCCCTCTTGTATATATTGTCCAAGTGAATGTAAATCTGTAGTAAATTCCGCTCCAGATGGATATATTCCTTTTTTCTCTTTTCCTTCGCTTTCTCCAAAAAGTTGCTTCCACCATTCTATAAAATAATGCATTTTAGGTTCATATGTAACCAATAATTCTATATTTTTTTCTTTTTCATAAAGTATGTTTCGTAAAACTGCATATTTATAACATTCATTGTATTTTAGCTCTGCATCGTCATATCTGTCTTGTGCAATTCTTGCACCTTCCATTAGTTCATCTATATCTATACCCGCAGTTGCTATTGGCAACAGACCAACAGCAGTTAAAACTGAATATCTTCCTCCTATGTTATCGGGAATTACAAATGTAGTATATCTTTCTTTATCTGCAAGTTCCTTTAGTGCACCTTTTTCTTTGTCTGTAGTAACATAAATTCTTTTTCTTGCTTCTTTTAAACTATATTTATTTTCTAATATTTCTCTAAATATTCTAAATGCAATTGCTGGTTCAGTTGTAGTTCCTGATTTCGATATAACATTTATAGATATATCTTTATCTGCAATATAGTCTATTACTTCACTTATATAAGTTGAACTTAAATTATTTCCTACATACAATATTTCCGGCACTTTTTTGTCTGGATTGTTTTGTACAAAGTATGGTGTTAAAGATTCTATTACAGCTCTTGCACCTAAATATGAGCCTCCTATCCCTATTACTAATAACACATCAGAGTCTTTTTGTATTTTTTCTGCTGAAAGTTTTATTCTTGCGAATTCAAATTTATCGTATTCAGTTGGTAAATTTAGCCAACCGCAAAATTCATTTTCATCATCTGCTTTTGAATGTAAAGTATTGTGTATGCTTTTTACTTGTTCTGCATATTTCATAATATTTTTTTCAAATGTTTTTGCATTTTCAAGGTTAACTTTAATGTTTTCCACTTACATTCCTCCTTTGTAAATTGTATTTTAATATACACTATTATCATACCATATCATAACTTTTTTGCAAGTAGTTTTGTAGAATTTTTTTATAAGTTGTTACGGAATAATAGTGTTTTTCTTTATCTAGGCACCATTATCCAGTAACAAGAAAAAGCCTTGAACTTATTTTCAAATTCAAAGCTTTTAAATTTTATTATGTTTTTATTTTATACTTTTGGTGTTACTGCCTGTACTCCACATCCTGTGAACATATCTGTAGTATTCTTTCCATCATAAGAAGCCCAGTTTGCTCCAACTAAAATTTGTCTCATACCACTACATCCGTGCAAACATTTCAAACATATCAGTTACTTTACTTGTTTCAAAACTACTCAAGTCCAATGAAGTTAAACTATAACAGTCACAAAACATATATGACATAGCAGTTACTTTACTTGTATCTAATTTATCTAATCCTATTATTTCTGTTAGACTCATATCATAGCTATATCCTTCAAACATTGAATTCATATCTGTTACATTACTTGTTTTTAAATTACTTAAATCTATACTTGTTAAACTTACACAGTCGTCAAACATCGCAGATAAACTGCTTACATTCGATGTATTTAAGTTTTCTATTCCCTCTATTGTTGTCAAATTTGTACATCCCATAAATAACGCTGTTACACTTTTTGGTACTATTTCATTTGAAAATACTACTTTAGTTATACTTTCTCTATCTTCAAACCACGGCGTTGTTGCTTTTTAATATGGCGCTTCTTCTAATCCCCATTCTGCACTAAATGTTTCATCCGTTATATTCCAGCTTTTTTCACTAATTGGCGTTAATCCCTCTATTTTGCTTTCATCGTTTGAAAAACCTAATGTTCCATCTTCGTACAATGTTGCATATACTTCTGTATATGGTATTACTGGCTCTACCGGTGTATCTGGTTTTGTTACTTTATCTATTTTTTCATTTAGGTATTCATCTACTTGATTTAAAATATCTAATTCCGATGTACTTCCATTTGCATATAAATCTTTTGCTTGTTCTGCTCTTTTTATCAAACCATTATCTCCAAATGCTATATTGATTGTTACTGTAGATAATATTATTAGTATTATTATGTTTAGTATGTTATCGATGGTTAGGCTGTAAAAAATCAGACT
>CALXRZ010000005.1 GCA_944391015.1 uncultured Clostridia bacterium
ACACTAGCACTAATTTTATTAAAATTTTAGTGCTAATGTTTAAAAAATTTTGAGACATTTTCAAAAACTATTGACATTTATTAGCATGTTTTTTTACATTTTTTCCCTTTTTTACTACTGTTCAGCATCTATTATTTGTCTTAGTAGCACGTATATTTATAAAATTTAGTAGTACCGCGCAGCGACCAAACGAGCTTTGCATAAGCGAGTGCGAATTGGAGAAACCTAGCACAATTTCATTTATGAAATTGTGGTTTTATGGTTTCGACCAGCAAGGTACAAAAATTTTATAAATATACGTGCTACTAAGACTTTAAATAAAATATACATTGCTTGCTTATTACAATACTCTATAGTTTCTTATATTTCCTCTACTCTCGCATTTTCCTCCCCCACAATGTCTTTAAACTCTCTTAATGTCTCGTTATTTTCTCCAGTATTGCTTATATTGTTTAGGAATATTCCTCCTGCCATATCCTTTTTTTCTCCATTTATTATTTCTACTTGTATATTGTTTTTCTCTCCTGAAAAGAATCTAATTGCTCCTCTTAATTTTTCTTTTTGTTCATCATCTGTATTAGTAATGTCTAGTACCAATACCTTTTTCTTTTGCTCTCCAAATTCTTTTATATCTCGTGCTACTATTTTAATATCTTCGTCTTCTCTAATACTTAATCTTCCATCTACCAAAACTATATTGTCTTCCATTAAAATGTTTGAGCAGTTTTGGTAACAACTTTCAAACACTATTACTTCTGTAGGTCCGTATAAATCTTCAACTGTAACAAATGCCATTATTTTATTTGTTTTAGTAAACTTTTTCTTTACGCTTGTTATTATTCCTGCATATTTTACAAATTGTCCATCTTGTAATTTTTCGTTTATGCTTAAATTAGCTGTAATTTCGTTTGTTTTTTCTTCTCCCTCTATTGCTACGGAGTCTAGGCTACTAGTGTTTTGTGCCTCTCTCATTTGAGCAGTGTTTATATTAGTTTGCATTTCTATTTGATGTCTTAGTTTATCTAAAGGATGACCAGATATGTATAGTCCAAGCATTTCCTTTTCCATTGAAAGTAGTTCTCTTTCTGTAAATTCTGGCATTACTCTATATGTATATTTAAGTTCTTCCATCTCCTTTTGGTTTGCTCCACCTAAATCAAACATACTAACTTGTCCATCAAAGCTTTTTTTAGAACTGTCTGCTATAGAATCAATAATAGATTCATACGATTCCATTAAAGTTCTTCTGGTTTGCTCAAAGTTGTCAAAAGCACCGGCTTTTATTAAACTTTCTACACATTTTTTGTTTACAGATGCATTAGCAATTCTTTCGCAAAAATCTGCAAAGTCCTTAAATTCTCCATTTGCTTTTCGTTCTGATACAATTTCGTCTACTGCTCCTATACCAACGTTTTTTATGCTACCTAAACCGAAACGTATTTTATTTCCATCAACAGTAAATTTGGTATAGCTTTTATTTATATCTGGTTTTAATATATCTATGTTTAGCCTTTTACATTCATCTATGTAAGCTGGTATTTTGTCTAAATTTCCTAAAAAGCTATTTAGCATTGCAGCCATAAATTCTGCTGGATAATATGTTTTTAAATATGCTGTTTGGTACGAAAGTACAGCATACGCAGCAGCGTGTGATTTGTTAAACGCATATTTGGCAAATTCTGCCATCTCGTCAAATATTTTATTTGCATCTTCTGCTGTTATTCCATTACGCACGCAGCCTGGTACTATAATGTTTCCTTGCTCATCTACTTGGCCATTTATAAATATTTCACGCTCTTTTGCCATTACGTCTAGCTTTTTCTTTCCCATTGCACGCCTTACTAAATCAGCTCTACCAAGTGAGTATCCTGCTAAGTCCCTAACTATTTGCATAACTTGTTCTTGGTATACCATACAACCATATGTAACATTTAAAATTGGTTTTAGCCTTTCGTGTGTATATACTGCATTTGCAGGGTCTTTTTTATTTGCTATGTATCTTGGAATTTGGTCCATTGGTCCTGGACGATAAAGTGATACGCCTGCTATTATATCTTCTAAACAGTCTGGCTTTAGTTCTTTCATAAAGTTAGTCATACCTTGACTCTCAAACTGGAATATTCCAACTGATGTACCATCTTGCCATTGTTTATATACCTTTGGATCATCCATATCTTTATCAAATTCTACATCTATTCCTCTATTTTGTTTTACTAAGTCTTTGGTATCTTGTATAACTGTAAGGGTTCTAAGACCAAGGAAGTCCATTTTTAAAAGTCCTAGTTCCTCTAAAGTTGTCATTATATATTGTGTAGATATTGTATTATCCCTCATATATAGTGGCACATAAGTATCTACTGGCTCTTTTGTAATAACTATTCCACAAGCGTGGGTTGAAGCCTGTCTTGGCATTCCTTCTAGTGCCATAGCAATATCTAGTAATTTTTTATATTCCTCGTTTGTCTCGTATACTTCACGTAATTCTCTATTTTGCTCCATTGCTTTTTTTATTGTAATATGCAATTCATTTGGTACCATTTTTGCAAGCTTGTCTGTTTCTGCATATGAAACATCTAGTGCTCTGCCCACATCACGTATTACCATTCTTGCAGACATTGTACCAAATGTAATAATTTGTGATACGTGGTCATGTCCATATTTTCTGCCTACATAATCTATTACTTCTTGTCTTCTTTCATAGCAAAAGTCTACGTCGAAATCGGGCATACTAATTCTTTCTGGGTTTAAAAATCTTTCGAATATAAGCCCGTATTTTATTGGGTCAATGTCCGTAATTCCTATTGCATATGCTACAATAGAGCCTGCTCCAGAGCCACGCCCTGGCCCAACTGGTATGCCGTTTGATTTTGCATAATTTATGTAGTCCCACACGATTAAGAAATAGTCTACGTATCCCATTTTATTTATTACAGATAGCTCATAATCTTTTCTTTGGATTATATCCTCTGGTGGTTGTTCCCCATAACGTTTTATAATTCCGTCATCTGTAAGTTTTTTTAGATAATCATAATGTGTTTCAAAGCCTTCTGGTACATCATAATTTGGCAAAATTGTATGCCCAAATTCAAACTCCACATTGCATTCATCTGCAATTTTTACAGTGTTTTCTATTGCATCTGGCACATTAGCAAAGTAATCTTTCATTTCTTCAGGTGATTTAATATATAGTTCATCGGTTTCAAAACGCATCCTATCTTCGTCTGTCATTCTTTTACCAGTTTGAATGCACAAAAGCACTTCGTGGTTATATGCATCTTCTCTTTTTAAATAATGTGCATCATTTGTAGCAACAAGTGGAATGTCTAGTTCACGAGAAAGTTGTACTAGTTTTTGATTTACTAGTACTTGCTCTTTTACACCATTATTTTGAATTTCTAAATAATAATCTTTGCCAAATACTCCCTTAAACCAGTTAGCAACTCGTTTTGCTTCTTCCATATCATTTTTTAAAATTGCTTGGTTTATTTCGCCGGCTAAACACGCACTACAACATATTAAATTTTCATGATATTTTTCTAATAATTCTTTATCTATACGTGGTTTGTAGTAAAAACCTTCTGTAAAGCTTAGAGAAACTAGTTTAGATAAGTTTTTATATCCATCATTGTTTTTTGCAAGTAAAATTAAATGGTTGTACTTGCTATCAAGCTCTGCATCTTTGTCGTGTCTAGTACGTGGTGCAACATATACCTCGCAACCTATAATTGGCTTAATGCCATTTGCTTTGCAAGCTTTGTAAAAATCTATAGCGCCAAACATAACGCCATGGTCTGTTATAGCCATAGCATCCATTCCAAGTTCTTTTGCCCTTACTGGCAAGTCTTTTATTCTATTTGCGCCATCTAGCAAGCTAAACTCACTGTGTACGTGTAAATGCACAAAATCTCCCATTTGTTTCTCCTTTTTTTGTTGTTTTTTATTTTTATTTCTGTCTTTTGTTGTATTTTTCTATGGTTTGGATTATATCACAGAAAAATTTTTTTTACAATTTTATTTGCATTTATTTATGTAGCAATATCGTATGACAAATTTCGAGATTTACAAAAGATATTTTATTCTAATTTAATGACCATATCATTGCTTTATATACTTTCGTTCTTGTTGCTTCTTCTAGTGCTTTTTTGTATATATCAAGTTGCACTTTGTATTTTTCTTCTAGTATTTTCACGTCGCCATTTGGTACATAATCAGTTTTATAATCTACTAGTATTAGATTATCGTTTTTGTCAATGTAATATAAATCTATAATACCTTGCACTAATATTTTTTCGCTTTTTTCTGCTTCATCATATATTTCTGTTGCAGGTATGTTTATGTAAAATGGTGTTTCTTTATGTATTTCTTTTGCCTGCTTTAAGTCTTGCCATAGCTCTGATTTAGTGTATTTGTACAATATATCTGTATTTATGTTTTTTTGCTCTTCTTCTGAAATGATATTTTTATTTTTTAAGTCATTTACAAATTCTTCGATTTCCTGTTTTGTATATTCTTTTGTTTCATCTAATTTCTGCACACACAAGTGAAGCAAAGTTCCCTTTTCTGCTGGTGTGAAGCTATGCTTTTTTTCCATAAATTTAGGTGTTATGGTTAACTCTGAGTGATTACTTACCTTTTTCTTGGCCTCATCTATTAGGTCTTCTATATCTTTTTCTTCATTTAGTTCCTTTAATTTTGTTACAGACGTATTTGTTGGTATTTTAGAAGATTCTATATATTTATATTGCCATTTCAATTTTTCTAATGTGTTTGCATCTATTTTACTTTTTTTGGCTTTTTCTTCTATATTCTTTCGCACATCAACTATTTCTTTTTCTTCATTTTTTAATTTTGGAATCAATTCCTGCTTATTATGTATATGCATTTCTATAATATTTTCTATTTCTTCTTTTTTGTTTTTTTCATATACTAATTCTAGCCAATCTAAGTATGAAGGAAATTTTTCTATTAACGCAGGTGGTATTTTTTCGTTCTTTTCACTTGAAAAATTTGATAGTAATTTATTTTTCTTTTCTATCGATTTTGTTAAATCTCTACTTAATCCTGTTATTATTAGTTTTTCCTTTGCTCGAGTAAGAGCAACATATAGTACTCTCATTTCTTCCGAGATAGTCTCTTTTTTTATTTTTAATTTGATAGCTTCTTTGGCTAGTGTTGAATATTCTATCTTTTTTTCCGAATCTATGTATTGCATACCAATTCCTACATCTTGATGTAATAGAATTGGATTGTTTAGGTCTTGCATATTAAACTTTTTGCCTGTACTTGCCAAGAAAACTATTGGAAATTCTAGCCCTTTACTTTTATGAATACTCATTATTCTAATAACGTCATCATTTTCACCAATTATTTTGGCTGATGCCATATCTTTACTACTTGTTTTTACTTTATTTATAAAATTTATAAAGTTGAATAATCCTTTAAAACTTGCTGATTCATATTGCTTTGCTTTTTCAAAAAGTAACTTTAAATTAGCTTGCCTTAATGTTCCATTTGGCAATAAACCTACATAGTTATAAAAACCTGTGTCTATATATAGCTTCCATATAAATTCATTTAGTGGAATATATTTTTCTTCTGCTTTCCAAGCATTTAGTTTGTTTATTGTATCATCTATTTTATGCCTTAAGTCTGTTTCTACAGTAAGCCTAGCCTTTTGCATTGCTTCATAAAAAGTGCTTTTTCTGTCTGCTAGTCGTATTTCTATTAAATCGTTGTCCGAAAAATTAAATATGCTTGACCTAAGTACAGATACTAGTGGTATGTCTTGCATTGGATTATCTATAATTTTTAGCAAATTCATTATTGTTTCTACTTCCATTGCCTCTAAGTATGTGTCTGATGAATCGCTAAATACAGGTAAATTTAATTCAGATATTTCCTTTTCATATATTGGTGCTAATACCGATGTTGCTCTTAACAAAATGCATATATCACTTGGTTTTGCTTTTCTGTACCCTTTTTGTTTTCTATCATATACGTGATAATTGCTTTTTAATATTTCATCAATTTTTTTAGCTACAAACCTTGCTTCTAATACTGAATCTTCTATTCTTTCTTGGTTTTCATCTTCTTCATCGTTACTATCTTCTATTTTTTTAGCTAGCAAAATTTCATTTTTTTCTGTAATATCTTGTTCTTGCATTTCAGATTTATAAATACTTTCGTCTTGTTCTTTTAGGTCTATTATGTGTAGTTCTGCTTTTCCTGCATAGTCAAAGTTTTTATTGTTTTCACTTTGCCTTTTTTCCTCTTCTTCTGTTTGCGAATTCTGTTTGGCTAATGCTTTCTCATTTAAAATTTCTTCTGGTGAAGCATAATTTGCACCATAGTTTAAGTATTCGTCTTCATTATAGTCAATATTTCCCAAAGATTTACTCATTATATTTTCGAATACTAGGTTTGTAATATCAAGCACACTTTCTCTACTTCTAAAGTTTTTAAATAGCTTAATTTTTAGTCCTGTGTTTTGGTTAGTGCTTTCTTCTTTAATATTGTCATCTGCCATACTTGCATCATTTTCTTTGCTATTTTCAGTTATCTGTTCGCATTTTTGTGCGTATCGGTCGTACTTTTCCAAAAATAGCTCAGGTCTAGCTTGTCTAAATTTATATATGCTCTGCTTAACATCTCCAACCATAAATATATTATTTCCTTTAGAAATGCTTGTTAATATTTTTTCTTGTACTAAATTGCTGTCTTGATACTCATCTATGTCGATTTCCTCAAATTTTTCTTGATACTTTTTAGCAATTTCTGTTGGCTCTTCGTTTTCATTTAATAATATTTTTAAAGCTAGATGTTCTATATCATTAAAATCTATAATATTTTTGTCTTTTTTAGCTTTTGAAAATGCTTCGCTAAACTCTAAAACTAGATTTTTCAGTGCTACTAACACATTGTACATATCTAATATATCTTGATTTGCTTCTTTTGAAGTATAATTTAACACAATGCTATTAAAATCTTTTTTTATGCTATCCCTCATATCCTTTGCTTCGTTTTTTAAATCTAAAGTTACCTTCTTATCAACTGGCCATTTGCTCCAAGTTATAGCATTCATACTATTATATGCCATATCCCAATTATCCAATTTTATAGTTTTTAAATTGTTTATATCTTCTTCAAGCACTTTAGAAAATTTTTCAAGCTCAGGAAATTTTAAAGTTTCATTTTTTATATTTTCAAGTTTAATAACCATCATTTCGATTTGAGCTTTTACATTATCTAGTATGATCTTTCCCCACACAGTATTTGCAAAGTCTTCATTTACATCAACCTCAAGTTCTTTCACTTTGCTTTCAAGCCATTTTGCCGGGAATGGGCTACTTTGTATGTATTTATATATAGTAAGTACTAAATCTTGTAACTTCTCGTCTCCTCTATAGTCAGTATATGTTTCTAGCAGTTTAATAAATTCTGATTCGCTATTCATATACTTTTGCTCAAACAAATCTTCTAGCACATCTGCCTTAATCATTTCTACTTCAGCAGTATCGCCAATTCTAAAATTTGCCGACACATCTGCCTCATAAAAATTATTTCTAATAACATCTAAGCAGAAAGAGTGAATTGTACAAATACTAGCTTTATTAAGCAAAGTAATTTGCCTTTGCAAACGCACCTCTTCCGGATTTTTCTCCAATTTGTCATAAATTGCATCTAATATTCTCTCTCTCATTTCACTTGCTGCTGCATTTGTAAAGGTCACTATCAAAATTTTATCGATATCCACATTTTCGTTTATAACCTTATTTATAATTCTTTCTACCAGTACAGCTGTCTTTCCACTTCCGTGCAGCTGCTGCTACCAATATATTCTCACCTTTTTCATATATTGCTTGTTTCTGTTCTTTAGTCCACTCCATATATTTCTCCTTTTGGCACTTTGGTGCCTGTCACTTTGGTGCCATTTGGCACTTTTGGGGACAGGTTGAATTTGGACAAAGTTGTATTTAGTGACAGGTCCTTGTATCTATTAAAGTATATATTACCTAAAAATTTTTTTCAATAGAAAATGCCACTTTTGTGACAGGCACCTGAGTGCCATTATTTCAAATATAGTTCTGGGTCTAAGTTTTCATTGTCTTTTAAGATTTCGAAGTGTAAGTGAGCTTCATCTGCAATTTCAAATGTTGCAGTGTTTCCAACTGTACCTATTGTTTCGCCTTGTTCTACTTTTTCGCCCTCTTCTACAAATTCTGCTGTTAGTAAGTTAGAGTATACTGTTGTAAATCCGTTTACGTGTTCTATTACAATGGTTAAGCCATATCGTGGGTCGTTTTTTATTGATTTTACTGTACCGTCTGCTGATGCTTTTACTACAGTTGTTTTTTCTGCTGCTATGTCTATTCCATTATGTGTTACCCACTCATCTAAAGTTGCTGAGTATACTAAGTTGTCTTTTGCATATTCACGCATTATTTCTCCCTCTACTGGCATTTTAAATTCTGGGTCTTTTACAGTTTCTTTTTCTTCGTTTTTACTTGTTACTGAGTTTTCTGCACTACTTGAAGTGTCTGTATTAGTTTCCTCTACTTTTTTTCCTTCTACTTTACTTGTATTTACAGCATATTTAGTTTTATCTGAACTAGAATTTGTTTCGTTAGAGCCAGACTCATTTGTATTTGCAGTTTCACTTGACTCGCCATTTGTTAATTCATTTGTTTTTTCATCGTTTGCTACGTCATTTAGCATTTCATTTACTGTTCTTCCCGTTTGAGTACTTGTCTCTTCTGTAGTACTGTTTGCGCTACTTTCTCCCATCATTTCCGTATTGAACATAGCTAATCGTTGTTCTTCCTGACTATTGTTACTGTTTAACAAAAACATTGCAATAAATGTTATTATTGAAATAAACAAAATTCCTCCTGCTGTATATAATATTCTTTTGATGTCAGTATCATTTCTATCGAATCTTCTTCTTTCTCTTCTCATAAATTTATCCTCCTAAATAACTTAATTATCATAAGTATTTACATTATTGAGAATTTTATACAGTTTTTTTATTTTTATTTTTTATTACTCAGCCTCTCTCTATATAGCATAATAATACAATTTTACTTTTGTTTTCGACTTAAGTTGTGGACCGTCAAGTTTACAAACTGTCAAACGAAGCTCTTGTCTTTGTTTGTACAATTTGTAATGATGTTTTGATTCAAAAAGCGAAAGTAAAATTGTATTATTTCCTTGTTCATATAAAAAGTAAAAACTAAATATTTTCGATTTCTACATCTGTGTAGAAATGATGAATTATGTCCTTATACGTTTTTCCCTCTTTAGCCAAACTGTCTGCTCCGGTTTGACTCATTCCTACACCGTGGCCATAGCCAATTACTTCAAATTTTATATTGTCTCCGTCTATTGTGACTTTAAAGTTTGCAGACCTTAATCCCATTATTGTTCGCACTTCTACCCCAGATAATTCCAAATTTCCTATTTTTATTTTCTTTACTCTGTTTCCATCTGTATATTCTTCTATTTTTATACAATCCTCTTCGTCAAAATCTATTTCAAAATCGCTATGTACCTCTTTTATTTTTTCCACAAATTCATCTTTACTAAGTTCTACTTCTGAACTATATTGGCTATATGCATCTTCTCCCGAGGTTGATACTGATTGTAAATATGGATATCCACTTCCACCCCAAACATCAATTGGTGCTTCTGTTTCTCCTCCACTATTTGAATGGAAAAATGCATTTATTGGTTCCCCCTGGTATGTAATAATTTCGCCTTTTGTACTATTTACTGCATTTAATATTTTGTTCCAATTTGATTCCTTTTCGTCATCATCCCATTTATCTTTTCTGTCTTTTTCCGATATCCACGCTTGGCAACAGTTGGAATCATCACAAATATCTGCATCTTTATGCTTGCCCTCATTGTGAATAATTTTATATATGGTATATGTTCTTGCAACCACAGCTTGTGCTTTTAGAGCCTCTTCCTCAAAAGATGCAGGCATTTCTGCTGATACTACTCCATATAAATATTCGTCTATTGGTAATTCCTCTACCTTGTCATTTTCTGTGTGTAGTAATTTTACGGTTCCATATTTTGAATAGTCATAGCTTTTTTCTTGTTTTTCATTTGATTGGGTGTTTTGTGATACGTTTTCTACTGCTTCTTGTGTAGATGTTTTTTCAGAAAAATTTGATGTGAATATAATTGGTATTGAAAAGCATATAAAAATTAACAGAATAAAATATATTAAAATTTTTCTCATTATTTTCTCCATATTTCGTTTTTATACATCAGGCTTTTAACATCTTGCTCTGTATATAGCAACTTAAATTTATGCAATAACCTCTTTATTGTCTTCTAATTTCTTTTTCATTAAATCTAAGATTTTTCTCTCTATCCTTGATATTTGTACTTGATTTATTCCCATTATTTTTCCCACCTCTTTTTGTGTTTTTCCTCTAAAATATCTTAATAAAATTATTTGTCTTTCTTTGTCGTTTAAATTATTTATAAGTTCAGTAATTACTATTTTGTTTGTAATAAGCGTTTGCTCGTCTACTCCATTGCTTAATTTTTCCATAGTTGTTATGCCATCGTCGTCTTTAGATTCCGTATCATATATAGAACTAACTATAACATTACTTTCTAATGCTAGTATTACTTCTTCCTTTGATACTCCTGTTTCCTTTACCAATTCTTCTATAGTAATTTCTCTACCTTTTTTTAAATATTCTCTTTGTATTTCTGATATTTTATACTGTAATTCTTTTACAGTTCTACTTATTTTTACTGGTCCTTCTACTTGCGTATATCTTCTAAGTTCGCCTAGTATGTATGGTACTGCATATGTTGAAAGCCTTACTTCAAAACTAGTATCAAATTTTTTTATTGATTTAATAAAGCCGATTACTGCTACTTGGTATAAGTCATCTGTTTCGTAGCCTCTATCTATAAATCTTTTTACTAAGCTCCAGATAAGTCCATTGTTTACATTTATAAGTTTTTCCATTGCAGACTTATCCCCTTTTTGAGCCTCTACTATATCTGATACTTGATTTTCATACAACTTTAAATCTAGCACCTAGCATACTCCTCCCACATTTGCAAATTCATTTTCTATGTTATCTACTATATGCTTTTTTATTTTTTTTCTCATAGTAACCTTAGTTCCCAAGCCAAGTACAGAATCTATTTCGACTTCATCCATAAAGCTTTCCATTATTGTAAAGCCCATACCGGACCTTTCTAAATTAGCTTTGGTAGTATATAACGGCTTGCGAGCAAGTTCTACATTTTCTATGCCTTTCCCTGTGTCCGATATTTCTATCTCAACATTGTTTTTTAAGATTCTTGCCCTGATTTTTACAATTCCTTCTGCATCCTCGTAGCCGTGTATTATACAATTTGTAACAGCCTCTGATACGGCTGTTTTTATGTCTGCTAGCTCTTCTATTGTTGGGTCTAAAACAGATACAAATGCTGCCACAGTAATTCTTGCAAAAGCCTCATTACTAGATTTACTTAAAAATTCTAATTTCATTTCATTATCATACATTTTAATTTTATCCTTTCTGTTTCTTATTTTTTTGGACTTTCATTAGCTTGTTCTTCTTTTATATTATCTTAACTGAATTGTTTTGCAAAACAAGCCTGTCCCCATTTGTTAGCTTGCCTATTTTATATTCTCTTAACCTTTTTAATGTTTTTCTTTAATTCTCTACAAATGTATCATCTCGCATACAACTTATGATGCTCTTTTTTCTTTCATTGAAATTATCTTGCTAATTCCACTCATTTCTAATATTCTTTTTACATTAGGGCTTATATTTACTATTTCCATTTCTCCACCTATAAGTTTCATCATTTTGTACCTACCAATAATCATTCCGATTCCTGCACTGTCCATAAAAGAAACCCTACTAAAATCAAATATAGTTTTTCTAGGCATATATCTTGTAATTTCATCGTCAACTTTCCTCCTTATTTTTTCTACAATGTGGTGGTCAATTTCTTCTGTAATTTCCACCGTTAAAAGCTTGTCCTTTTTTACATAACTAATATTCAAATCCATCCCCCCTGTTTCTGATAATTTTTATCATTCTTAAGCTTTACCTAATTATATTCTTTTTTACATTTTTTTCCAATAGCAAAATTTAGGAAGTTTTGTTGAATTATAGGAACTTTTCGACAAATTGTGATTTTGAGATGATTTTATGTTATAAATATAGTAAAGCGATTTGCTTAATTTTTAATAGTTCTAGGGTTAAGTTCTACACTATTCTAAATTAGGACTTATGCCCCTAGTTTAAGGAGGGAAATTTATGATTATAAATTCTCACGTGCACATCAATACTGATGAAAATTACTTTTTTTACAGCAACTATGGACTGCAACAATTTTTAACCGAAATGGATGACAACAACGTAGATTTTGCTTTACCTACGCTTAATCCCAAATTAAGTATTTTTAGATGTCCAAATGATTGCTCGATGCATTGCCCTAAAACTGCTAACTCTGTTAATAACAATTTAAACAGTTGCAACTGTAGCAATGCTAAAAGGCATCGGATTGGAATTTTTGAAGAAAGCGAGAAGTTGGTTTTAAAGTGTAAAACTTGTGGTACTATTATTCTTAAAAGTTCTATAGATCCTTTGCACAATTATAATATTGCTCTAATGAATTTAACTAAATCGTACCGGACTAAAATGCGTCCACTAATTTATTTGTCGTTATGCAAATCTACAATTCAAGCAGAAATTGATTTTTTTGAAAATACTTATGGTAATGAACTTGCCGGTTTTAAATTTCACCCTTGGAATGACCAAGTAAGTGTTGCTGGTTTTAGAGTACACACTAACAAACCTATTTTAATTCATACCGGTATGCGCTATCTTGAAAGTGGAGCAAATGCAATTACATTTGCTGAAAATAATCCAGATGTTAAAATTGTAATTGCTCACGCTGGGGCGCTTAATGAAACTTGTTTAAGAAAAATTGCAGTACTAAAAAATGTATTTGTAGATTGTTGTCCATCTACTTTTATGTTTAAAGCCAAATATTCTTCGCTTTTTTCTCCAGATGAAATTAACTCTCCTGAGGATATTTATTACAAAGTCTTAGATTTTGTTCCGAGTAATAAAATTCTTTTCGGTAGTGATTCTCCTTGGGGTAATAGCGAAGATGAACTTGCAGTTATTAGTAAATTGCACATTTCAGAGAGCGTTAAAAAACAAATTTTGTACAAAAATGCTGTTAGGTTGTATGGGTTAGATTGTGGTTGATACTAAAATTCAAATTGATGTGTACCAAGAAGTGTCCAAGAACAAATTGTATATTTAATAATATCAATTTGCTCTTGGGCACCCTTTTCGTAGTACGAAATATTTATATGTCAAATCCCAAAAATTGTAACTTCATATTTTCGTCTCTAGTTATGTAGCTATTTTAGTAGTAATTTTTAGTCTCCATTCATTGCACAGCCACAATCATTAAACTCTTCAACACTCATCTCCCAATCTTCTCTTTCCATATACGCACCTCCTTTTTATTTATAAATATTCAAATTCTTTTTTATAAGGTTTTAGCTGTCACAGGCTTTTTAGCAGATGTTAGTTTTAAGGTTGTAATACATAAAATTGCTTTATCCTATTTAGCCCCATTTTTTAGCTTGTGATATATAATTTGCATTAAGTTCTCCTTATAAACAAAAGAATTGTAAACTATTTTTAAGACACTTCTTCCCTTGCTATGCAGTTATAATCAAAACCAGTTATTTTATTGCTACTTTGGTATGCAGACCTTCTGCAACCTCCACAATATGCTAAATGTTTGCAGTTGCCACATCCTTCATAGCTTTTTCTATCTCGTATTTTATGTAGTAATTCAGATTCTTTCCAAATTTTTTCTAATGGTTCTTCATATATATTTCCTGCTTTAATCCTAACAAATGGGCAAGGTATTACATCACCATTTGCTAATATAGAACACGAAGCAATTCCTGCTGTGCAACCACCTTTTATTCTAAAGTTTTCGTTTTCGTCTAGGCACATTCCTTTAAAAGAATTTATATACGGATGTTTTAATTTGTTTATCTTGCCTTGTTTTTCATACTCTAAAAGTTTTTTAATCGCCCAAATTTTTTCTTCTTTATTTAATAAAAATTCTTTATCTTTACCTGTATCTATGCAAAAGTTAAATGCAATAGGAATATTGTTTTCATTTGCTATTTGAATAATTTCATCAATATAGTTTATATTTTTCTTATGTACTGTTGTAAATAAATATGGTTTTATACCTACACTTTTTAAATCCTTTGCAAGTATTATAGTATTTTCACTACTAATATTTCTTGCTCCGTTTTCATCAATATCAAAACTTAAATGTATGTAATCAAAGCCTTGCAAACCTTTTAAATCAAGATTTCTAATATATCCATTTGTCTGCAAAGTAATTTTCTTTATATCACCTAGTTTATGCCTATTTTTCTTTAAATATGCACAAATTTCTTTAAATTGTGGATGCAAGGATGCTTCTCCTCCAGAAACTGTAAAAGTGTTTATTGTATTTTCGTTTGCAAAATTTATGTATTTTACAATATCTTGATATGGCATATCTAAATTTTTATTTTCTCTATTATAACAATGCAAGCAATTCAAATTGCATTTTGTAGTAATTTCAAGCTCCAGCATATGCATCGATAATCCCACACCTAACATCTCCTTCCTTAATTACTCTAAGGTTTTCGTGAATATAGCTATTAGTCCAAGCTCTGCAACCTGAAAAACAATTATTGTGCTTTTTGCAATTCATACAATTCTCTGGAAGATTATTAGTTAAGTAATATTCTCTAAACTTTTTAAAACCTTTACCCTCGCTCCATATTTTATGAATATCATCCTCAAACACATTGCCACACAAAAATTCCTCAGTTTGAAAAAAATTGCAAGGATACACATTACCATTATATTTTATTATAAGTTTGCTTTTCCCTGCAGCACAAACAGGCATCTGCATAGCTTTTTCTTCTTCTCCTAATAACCCATATAAGCCGTGCTTGTACACAAACTTATCCTTTCCAATCATATGCACATAGCTTAAATATTTCTCCATATTTTCTTTATTTATTGGAACACTTAAAGAATCAAATTTTTTTCCTGTATAACAAGGTATTGCCATTGTTGGTGAATATGTCAGATTTTTAAATTTATTATTTAGATATGTATATAGCTGTTTATAATTTTCGAAATTTTCCTTGATTAAAACTGTATTTACTGAAACTTTTTTACCTGAATTTAGTGCTTTTTCTATATTATTTATAGTTTTTTCAAATGAACCTTTATAACCGGTTATTTCATCATTTACCTCTTTATACCCGTGCAGTGAAAATACAAACTCATCCGAGTATTTTAGTATGTTAGATATATCAATCGAGCCATTAGTATTTATTAAATTCACTAAACCTTTTTCTTTTGAATATTTTAAGATTTCTGTAAAGTAGGGATAAAGAAAATTTTCACCACCAGAAAAATGAATTTTCTTTATTCCCAAATTGTATAGGTCATCTATAACCTTTTTCCATAGCTCTGGTGGTTTATCTTCGTACTTATCCTGTACATCACAATTTTCAAAACAAAATTTACACCTAAAATTGCAGTTTCGAGTAAGCTCTACTTGGGCAAAGTTTGGTCTGCTCCAAATTAGGCTTATAAGCTCCTTTTTTGAAAAGCCATTTATCATTTTTTCCTCCCAATTATATTCTTGTGCTAAGCAATATTGGTAAGTTGTTTAACTATATTCTTTAACAATTCTTACTTTAGAACACACTTCTATAAGTTTGAGCAATAATAATTATCGTTTTTTTCTATTATTTCCTTTTTTAATAAATAATCGATAAATTTTTTTGGTATATCAATAATTTTTTTATGGTTTATAATTTGCATAAACCAATTTCGTGGCTCATCTTTTAGAAAAATTAAGTCTGGATTAGCATAAATTGCCATATATTGTTCGTTTTCTATGTAGTTAGCCGACTTTTTTAGGTTATATGAGTTTTCTTTGCCTTCCAAGCTTATTCCTAGCGCAACTTTTTCTACATTTTTTCCACCAATATTCTCTATTTCCTCACCAATGATTTTAAAACCATTCTTTTGATAAAAAGATATTGCTCTTGTATTTTCTTTTGCACACCATAAAAATATTTTATTACTCTTATTGGCTAAATCTTTTATAGCATATTGCAAAAGTTTTGTACCAATGCCACGTTCTTGGCAATTATTTTTTACATATAAAGCAAATACTTCACCTTGGTAATCTTTATATTTAGCATTTTCCCCGTAATAGCAATATGCAATTGGCTCTTTTTCTTTTTCGTAAATAATAACATTTTTATTTTTTAGATTATTCAAATATTTTTCCTTTTCTTTAGTTAAGCTTAAGTTATTTAAAAAATCTTCTGGAAATATTTTTGAGTATGTTTTTCGCCAATTATCAATTTTTAATCTTGCAATTTTTTCAGAATCTTCTTTCATTCCATCTCTTATCATTTGCATCGCCTCGCATTCTTTTTTATTGTAGCTTGTCTTTATATAATTGTATGCTTCACAATCAAAAATTATAACTTCTATAATTAAATTTTTTATTTTTCTTTCAAATATCTTTTTAATAAGAATGTTAAAAAGTAAGGGAAAGTATAAAATTTTCCGTTAAATCATATGTTTTTATTGAGTAATAATATGTTTATCACATTTTTAGAAAGATTTCAATGCTGTTTTATCACATTTTTAGAAAAGTGGTTCTGTGATTTTTAAAAATTTTAAAACATACATTGTTTGCAGAAAAACAAATCATAACATTTTGTATATTATTATATTTTTTGGAAACAATATAAATAAAAAAATTGGAGGTTATTATGGGAAACGAACAATATATTTTAAACACTGTAAATAAAGGATTAAAAATGGGAATGGATTCAATTTCCACTATTTCTGAAAAGGTAGGAGATGAAAACTTTAAAGATGATTTAATTTATCAGTATAATCAGTATAATGACATTTTAAATAGAGTAAATACTGAACTTCAGAATTTTAATGATTTACCTGCTGAACTCCCACCTATGCAAAAAGTTATGGGCTATATGGATATTCAAATGAGTACAATCAATGATAAAAGCAATTCTCATATAGCAGAGATGCTAATTAAAGGTACAAATATGGGAATTATTGAAGGTGTGAAATTGAAGAATCAAAATCCTGATGCAAATCAGACTACTCAAAAAATATTGGATGATTTTATACAATTTCAGGAAAATACAATAGAAAAGTTGAAAAAATATTTGTAAGATTATATAGACTTTTTTTCAAAAAGGTCGGGCTTAAATTGTAAAAAATATTTATTTGCCATTTTAAATTATGTAAAGTTTTTTTACAATTTAGGTCCGGTTCCTTTTGAAAATTTATTTTAAATTTTCTAATCTTTCTTTAGTTACTTTAAGTAGTTCTGTATAATTTGCAAGTTTGTCTTTCTCTTCTTGTACTTTTGCTTCTGGCGCTTTGTTTACAAATCCTGGGTTAGAAAGCATTTTTTTGCATCTTGCTACTTCTCCTTCAAGTCTTTTTATTTCTTCTTCTAGTCTTGCTTTTTCTTCCTCTATATCTACTAGTTGCTCTAATGGTATATATAGTTCTATTCCATCTCTTAAAATACTAATAGCATTTTCTGGTATTCCTGTTTTATCTTTTTGAATCAATATTTTTTCTCCAAAGCCTAGTTTTAGTATGAATTCTTGTGCATCTAGTATTTTATTTTCGTATTTTGTTGTTACAAATATCAATTCTGATTTTTTTGATGGATGTATGTTTGCATTTGCTCTTACATTTCTTATTTCTGTTATTATTTCTTTTAATCTTTCTACAAATTCCTCTTCTTCATCAAATTCAAATGTAGCCTTTGCTTTTGGCCACTCTGCTACTATTAAGTCTTCTGTACCAAAGCATATTAGTTTTGAGTATATTTCTGAAGTTACGAATGGCATAAATGGATGTAATAGTTTTAATGATGTACTAAATACATAATTTAGTACATAACTTACTACTACTTTTGTTTCTTCATCTTCGCTGTACATACGTGGTTTTACCATTTCTATATACCAATCACAGAATTCGTTCCAAATAAAGCTATATATTTTATCTAGTGCTACTCCTAGATCGTAGTTTTCTAAGTTTCTGGTTACTTCTGCTACCAATTTATCGAATTTGTTTAATAACCATTTGTCCTCTATTCTAAGTTTCTCTCTGGCCGATTTAGAAGTATTATCGCTGATTTCTTCATTTTTGTGTAATTCTTTATGCAATTCTAATACTTTTTCCTCATCTGCTGATGAATTTATTATGAACTTAGCTGCATTCCAAATTTTATTTGCAAAGTTTGATGCTTGCTCTAGTTTTTCTGGCATATATCTTATGTCATTTCCCATTGTAGTTCCAGAAATTACTGCGAATCTTAAAGAATCTGCTCCGTATTTGTCTATAATTTCTATTGGGTCTATACCATTTCCTAAAGTTTTAGACATTTTTCTTCCTTGACTATCACGTACCATACCGTGTATTAGTACATCTTTAAATGGTGCTTTTCCTGTAAGTTCTAAGCCTTGTGACATCATTCTTGATACCCAGAAAGTTATTATATCAAATCCTGTTACTAATACATTTGTAGGATAAAATGATTTGTAATCTTCTGCTTCTGTGTTTGGCCAGCCAAGTGTTGAAAATGGCCATAATGCAGAACTAAACCACGTATCTAGTGTATCTTCGTCTTGATGTAGATGTGTACTTCCACATTTTTCGCATTTCTCTGGCTTTTCTTTTGCTACATTTATGTGAGAGCATTCCTCGCAATAGTATGCTGGTATTCTATGTCCCCACCATAACTGCCTTGATATACACCAGTCTTGTATATTATCAAGCCAGTTAAAGTATTGTTTTTCGTATTTTTTTGGTATAAAGTTTACTTCTCCATTTCTAACAGAGTCTGCTGCTTTTTTAGCTAAATCTTTCATTGCTACAAACCATTGCTCTGAAACTTTTGGCTCTAGTGTATTTTTACATCTTTCGCATTTTGCAACATTATGCACGTAATCCTCAGTTTTTACTAATGCACCTATTTTTTCCAAATCTTCTACTATAGCTTTTCTCGCCTCTAGTAAGTCCATTCCTTTATATTTAGGTACTAGATCACCCATTTTGTTATTATCATCAAATACATTTATAATTTCTAGGTTATGTCTTAAACCTGATTGATAATCATTCATATCGTGTGCTGGTGTAATTTTTACACAACCTGTGCCAAATTCTTTTTCCACAAATTCGTCTGCAATTATTGGAATTTCTTTATTCATAATTGGAAGTATACAAGTTTTTCCGACTAAATCGCTATATCTCTCGTCGGTTGGGTTTACTGCCACAGCTGTGTCTCCAAGCATTGTTTCTGGCCTTGTTGTTGCAACTGTAATATATCTATCATCTGTACCAGTAATTTTGTACCTTATGTACCACAAATGTGTAGCTTCCTCTTTGTACTCAACTTCTGCATCAGATATAGAAGTTTTACAACTTGGGCAATAGTTTATCATTCTTGTACCTTTATATATTAAGCCTTTATTGTATAGTCTAATAAATTGCTCTAAAACTGCATCGGATAAGCCTTTGTCTAGTGTAAATCTACGCCTATCCCAGTCGCAAGAGCATCCTAATTTCTTTTGTTGTTCCTGTATAGTTCCACCATATATTCTTGTCCAATCCCAGGCTTCTTCTAAAAATTTTTCTCTTCCTAGTTCTTGCTTTGTCTTTCCCTCTTTTTTTAGCTTTTCTACAACTTTCATTTCTGTAGAAATTGCTGAATGGTCAGAACCTGGAAGCCATAATGTATTGTATCCTTGCATTCTTTTAAAACGAATTAAAATATCTTGTATTGTATCGTCCAAAGCGTGTCCCATATGAAGTTTACCAGTTACATTTGGTGGTGGCATCATTATACAATAACTTTCTTTTGTTTTGTCCATACTTGGCTTAAAATAGCCTTTTTGCTCCCATTCTTCATAAATTCTGTCCTCAAAATTCTTTGGATTAAATTTGTCATCCAATTTTTGGTTTAATTCTTTTTCTTTCATAAAAGCATCTTTCCTTTCCCTCTCCTTTAAGAGACGCACATAATTTAAAAGCTTTTTCTTTCAAACTATCACATTTTTTACAAAACAAGCCCGTCCCCTTTTGTAAATTATTTTATTTTTTATATTTTTAGTGATAAATAAGTAAACAAAAATAGCCTACCCTATATAAGGGCAAGCTACTTGCTTACGGTACCACCTTAATTCACAATTTATCCACTTTAATTGTTATTTTATTACATAAATTAGCAATTCACTAATTATCTAAACTTTTAAATTGCATCTTAATTACTTTTAACGCAAGCTACACGTATATGGTTACTAGCTATTTCACCATATCTGCTCCAAAGCTACCTTCGGTTTTGTTTCTATAAGAAGCTCACAGCGCACCACTTCTATTCTCTTTATAGAAGTTAAAAACCTACTCCTCTTTTTCTTCGCATTATGATATATATATTACCATATTTTAAAAATAAATGCAAGAAAATTTTTCCATATACTATTCCTAATTTTTTTCGAGTCCTATATCTTTTCTACATATATCTTATCATTTACTGCTACTACAGTATATTTATTTAAGTTTTGTATTTCCTTAATTTCTTCAAATTTCGCATACTCTTCTATTTGTTTTCTCGCTTCTTCTTGCTTTTTTTGCAATAAATTTGATTCTTCTTTCTTTAAATACTTAAATTCTATCATTACTGCTTTGTAATCTTTGCTTTTATCCGTAGGTATTAACAATATGTCTGGATACTTTCTTTGTACTTCCATCTCTGACTTCAATCTAAATATTTTTAAATTCATTGCTATACAATAAAATATTAGTTTTACATACTTCTCATCAAATTTTACATAGTCTCTATTTGATAAGTTTTCTAAATATTTATGAGCTAGTTCTACAAGTTTATCTATTTTTCCTTCTAAAGCTATCTCTAAAGCTATTTCCGAATAACTTTCATCTATCCCAAAGTTTATGTTTTGCTTTAGCACTTGTAAAAAGTAATCTGAGTATATTTCTTTCATTACTCTATTGGGTATGTTTAGTTTTGGATATCCTGCTACATCATCATCTATTGTTAAATATCCCAAATAAAATAGCATTGATATTAAGTCTTTCTCTGTAAATTCTATTGCGGGATTGAATTTTGATGTTATTTCTCCTATTATTCCTTCTCCAGATACTGTTTTTTCTATTATTTTTTCTCTTTCATTTCCTTTACATAGGTCTAGCATTCTTCCTAATTTACTATAGTCACTTGCTATATTTACGTCTATTAGTTGAGTAGGCATCTTTCTTTGTTCTAAATACCTGTTTAAGAAATACAAGCACATATTTGAGTTATATATTTTTTCTTTTCCATCAACCGAGAATTTATATCCATCATAATTCTCTTTCATTATTGGTAATAATTCTTTTTGTTCTTCTTTTGCTATTTCTATATCTTCCATCATTTTTACTAATTCAGCTTTAGTAAAACCCATCATTTCATTAAACTTTGACCTTTGAGTTATGTCTGCTCCTATATTAAAGCCAGATGTTAAACTATCTAATGTTATTGGTGCTACACCCGTTATGAATATTCTGTCTATTACACTTTCTGTGCCTTCTTTTAGTGTTTCATACCATTTTCTGACTTTTCCATTTTTAGACACTAAGTTTTTAAATTGGTTTGTATTAAATCCAAGTAATTCATTTGCGAAGTGGTCATATTCGTCTATAATTACATATATTTTTTCTTTCTCTCTTTGCGTTTTAAATGCTTCTATTAAACTTCCTAACAAACCTTCCGTGCTTAGTTCTGGATTAACAAAAAAGTCTATATTATATTTATTCACAAATCCAGTTATTGATATTGTTACTTTTTCCTTAAACGCTTTCATAGTTTTTTCTTCATCTGAAGTATCTATTCCTGAAAAATTAAATTTTAATATATGATAACTATTTTTTAGTTTTGTTGAATTCTTTCCTATATATGTATTTCCATATAATTTTTCGAATTCATCTACCTTTTTTATATCATAATAATTTTCTAATGTACTTGTAAACAAGGTTTTTCCAAATTTTCTAGGACGCAAAAATATTATGTATGGTTCTGATAAATTTTCTAATTCTTCAATATACTTTGTCTTGTCTATATAATAGTAGTCATTTTCTACTAATCTTCCATAATCACTTATTCCATATGGTAATTTTTTCACAAATATCACGGCCCTTTCTTGTATTTTTTATTAGGTTGCTCAGTTTTATTGTACTATATGCAACAGTATTTTTCAATATTTTACATATAAAAAAGTATGCGCAGGCTGTACACATACTTTTAATGTTCTTGTAACATAGTTGTAATATATTTCTATCCTCCTAAAATTTCTCCATATTTTTTTCCAGTTTACTCTTGAATTTATTTTATGTTTGATATATTATATATTAGAATATTTTATTTTACGGAGGAAAAGATGCCAAGGAAATCAAAAGATGAATTAGATATACTAGATAATGAAAAAATAAATAATAAAAAAACTTCTACAAAAGAATCAGTTGCAACTTCTAAAAATAGCACTAAAGCTATGAATACGCAAAAGACCAAATCAAGTAAAGTTAATAATTCAAATACAAAAAATACTTCTAAGTCAAAAAAAGCAAATTCTAAATCTGCTAAAACAACTAGTGCGTCTAAAAAGGTTACGTCTTCTAAATCTGCCAAAACAGCTAATGCGTCTAAAAAGGCTACTTCTTCTAAGTCTGCCAAAAAAGCTACTAGTTCAACTAAAGTAACCAAAAAGAGAGCAACTAAAAAGTCGTCGGCAGAAAAGCCTATTATTTCCAATGTAGAATATTATGATTTACCATATAGATATAATGAAACTGTGGTAAAAATACTTGCGCAAACTCCAACCAATCTTTTTGTATATTGGGATATATCTGATGAAGACAGAAGTTCGTACATTAAGCAGTATGGAGAAGATTTTTTTAATAACACAAAACCTGTACTAATTATTACAAACAAGACTATGAATTATTCTTTTGAAGTTGAAATAAACGATTATGCTAATAGCTGGTATGTTCACCTAAATGATGCTGATTGTGATTACTCTGTTGAACTTGGAAGAAGACCTATTTATGCAAATTCTAACATTGCTGATTACATTTATGTTTCTACTTCAAACGATATGGAGATGCCTAATAATCACATTTTATTCTATAGACTTGGTAAAACTGTTTTCTTTAAAAACGTGAAAAATAATTTTGTAGAAGAAAAAGAAATTTCTTCAATTACATTTATGAAAAATATTGGTAAGGTATACAACATTTATGAAGTATACAAACAATTATATAAAGATGAAATTGAAATAGAAGAATTAGATAATATGAAATTAAATCTTTCATCATCAAATAGTTCTACTTTTAAATAAGAATATAAAATATACTAAAGAAAGGTTTTAAAAATATGGCAAATAAAAAGGGATATGTAAGTTTTGTGCTTCACGCACATTTACCTTTTATACATCATCCAGAAAGTGAAGATTATTTAGAAGAACAATGGTTATATGAAGCTATTTCAGAGACATATATTCCACTATTATTAAATTTTAAAAAGTTAGAGGAGGAAAAAGTGAACTTTAGAATTACAATGTCACTTACTCCTCCTCTACTTAATATGCTGGATAATAAATTACTTCAAGAAAGGTATGTTAAATATTTAAAAACACATATTGAATTAAGCGAAAAGGAATTAGTTAGAAATAAAGATAATGAAACTGTAAAAAACTTAGCTCAATATTATTTAGATAGATATACAAATGATTTACATATATTTAAAGATGTGTATAATTGTAATATTATTCAAGGTTTTAAGCATTTTCAAGATATTGGTGTACTAGAAATTATTACTTGTGGTGCTACACACGGGTATTTTCCAATTTTGTATATTACTGAGCAAACTGTTAAAGCACAAATTGCAGTGGGAGTGCAAACTTATGAAAAGTATTTTGGTAGAAAACCTAGAGGTATTTGGCTTCCAGAGTGTGGCTATGTACCTGAAGCGGATAAATATTTAAAAGAGTTTGGTATTGACTACATTATAACCGAGTCACACGGAATACTTTATGCTAATCCAACTCCTATTTATGGAACTTTTGCTCCTATCGTATCTCCTGGAGGTGTTGTTGCATTTGGTAGAGATATTGAGTCTTCTAGGCAAGTATGGAGTTCTATAAATGGCTATCCAGGTGATTTTAATTATAGAGAGTTTTATAGAGATATTGGCTACGACGCACCTTATGACTATATTAAACCATATATTGCTTCAAACGGTGTACGTGTTCACACAGGATTAAAATATTATAGAATTACTGGCAAAGATTGTGAAAAGGATTATTATAATATACAATGGGCAAAAGATTCTGCAGAAAAACAGGCTGGTCACTTCTTTGATAGTAGAGAAAAGCAAATAGATAAGCTTGCTCCTATTATGGGCAATCCACCAATTATTTTATGTCCTTATGACGCTGAACTTTATGGTCATTGGTGGTATGAGGGTCCATATTGGTTATATATATTATTTAAAAAAATATATTATGATGATTGCAATTTTGAACTTATTACTCCAAGCGAATATATAGATAAATATCCTTTAATGCAAGTATCTACTCCTTGTAGGTCAAGCTGGGGTGCAAATGGTTATAGCGAAGTTTGGCTAAATCAATCAAACGATTATGTACATAGGCACCTACACGTAGCCGGGGACCGTATGGTTGAGCTTGCACATTTATATCCAAACGAAGATAAAGATTCACTTAGAAGAAAAGCTTTAAATCAATGCGCGCGTGAATTATTGTTAGCACAAAGTAGTGACTGGTTATTTATTATAACAAATGGAACTATGGTGGATTATGCTAAAAAAAGGATTAAAGACCATATTGGTAGATTCACAAAATTGTATTATCAAATAAAAAAAGATAATATTGATAAAAAGTTCTTGAAAGATATTAACAAAATTGATTGTATTTTTCCAGAAATAGATTATATGATTTATTATTAACACATTATTTTTATTAGATTAGTACTTTTCAAGCTAGTATAGCTAAAACCAAATACAAACTACTTAAATCGATACCATTAAAAACCACAGATTTCTAAATTAAAATCTGTGGTTTTTGTGTATGTTGTCTTTAAATTAGTTCAATGAACAATTATCTTGTTACAATAAATGTGTACGCCATTATAGCTATTAGTGCTATTAAAAATAATCCTACTAAAATATAAATTAGTGTGAAAGTATTCTTTTTATCTCTTAATTTCTTTTCAGCCTTTTCACTATCTAATTTTGCATTTAAACTTGTATTTCCTACTTCTTCCATTGTATTTTTCCTCCTTTTTTCGATTTGTATTTTGCAGTTACTAAAACGCTTTTTATTTTGCTTAAATTTATGTATAATAATAAAATTATAATATCTAATTTACATTAAATTTATATTAAATCCATTTTACTAAATCTAAATTTTGTGGGTCTAATATCATTTCGTGTTTTGGCATTACTCTAAATGTATAGCCATATTCTCCACCGTTTACTAACTTTATTTTTGCAGTGTATGTATAAGTTTTATTTTCTACATCTTTTTCTTCTAACTTCATTGGAATTATTTGAACGTCATCCACTGCACCATTGTCTTCTATTTTTCCATAATATACTTCTGCAGTAATATTGTCTACAGATATATTAGGTAAAGTCACCTTACACCTTACGTCTATATAGTTTCCTGCATCTATTGTTACATTGTCTAAATTATTTTCTTGTGTTATTTTTATATCGTCCCAATTTCTGTATAGGTCCTCTTTCCAGCTATTAAACTCTGTAACCTTGTCTAACTGGCTATAATAATTATCATATAAATTGCAAAGTGGAATGTATAATTTTTCTACGTAATCTACCAACATTCTCGATGTACTAAATTTTCCTCCTGTAGATACTATAGAATTCTTCATTATTTTTACCCACTTTTCTGGAATATTGTTTTTGTTTCTATCATAATATGTAGGTAATATTTTGTTTTCTAATGTATTGTATATATCTTCACTGTCAGCCTTATCTTGAATTTCATTATTTTCATATTCGTCATTTAAACCAATATACCAACCGTTTTTTGAGTTGTATCCTTCTGCCCACCAGCCGTCTAATACACTAAAGTTTGGTACTCCACAAACTGATGCTTTTTGTCCACTTGTTCCAGATGCCTCCATTGGTCTTCTTGGTGTATTTAGCCATACATCCACACCACTTATTAAATATCTTGACATTGCTATGTTATAGTCTTCTAGCAAGAAAATTTTTCCTTTAAATTGTGGTTTCATAGATATTTCGTGTATGTATTTTATTAAGTCTTGTCCTTCTTTATCTGCTGGATGTGCTTTACCTGCAAATATTATTTGCAATGGTCTATCATTGTTACTAAATATTTGTGTTATTCTTTCCAAGTCTTTAAATATAAGTGTTGCTCTTTTATATGTTGCAAATCTTCTAGCAAAACCTATTGTTAGCACGTTTTCACTTAATTTTGATGTAATTCTATCTATTTCTTGATAGCTATATCCACATCTATGTAATCTTTGTGTTGTACTTTTCTTTACTAAATCTATAAGCTTTCTTTTTCTTTCCATATGAACTGCCCATAGCTTTTCATCAGGTATGTTATTTATTCTTTGCCAAGTTTCATCATTAAATATATTATCTTGCCAATATGGTGCTAAATATTCGTTATATAAATTTTTAATGTTTTGTGGAAGCCACGTACAAGTATGTATACCATTTGTGATATATGTTATTGGTGCTTCATTTGCAGAAATATTTGGCCAAATATCTCCAAATAACTCTCTTGAAACTGCTCCGTGCAATTTACTTACACCATTTTTCTTTCCTGCAACCTTTAAGGCTAGCACTCCCATATCGAATCCACTACTTGGACTAGCGTTAGGCTTTTTGCCCATTTTAAAGAAATCTTGCTTACTTATTCCTAGCTTATCCCAATAATCTCTAAAATATGTGTCCATAAGTTCTATTGGAAATATATCATTTCCTGCTGGAACTGGTGTATGTGTTGTAAATACTGTTTTAGAAGATACTATATCTTTTGCTATTTTAAAAGATACTTTTTTATCTTTTATTGTATTTTCTATCAATTTTAGTATTAAAAATGATGAGTGCCCTTCATTCATATGATACACAGTTGGCTTTACGCCTATTCTTCTTAGAAGTTCAACTCCTGCCATACCAAGTACAATTTCTTGTTGTATTCTAGTTTCTTGATTTCCTCCATATAAAGTTTTGGTTATTCCTCTATATTCTGCAATATTTGCATCTATATCTGAGTCCATTAAGTATAGAGTTACACGACCTACTTTTATTTCCCATACTTTAATGTATAACTTCTTTTTAGGCAAATCTACAGATATAATTAAATCTTGTCCATCTACATCTTTTACTGGAATAATTGGTAAATTTTCAAGCTCTAAATCTACATATTTTGTTTCTTGAACACCTTGTCCGTTTATTGTTTGCCAAAAATATCCATTTTTATATAAAAGACCTACTGCAACTAGTGGAACTCCTAGGTCACTTGCAGACTTCAAATGGTCGCCTGATAAAATTCCAAGACCACCAGAATAAATTGGAAGTATTTCATCTAATCCATATTCTGCTGAAAAATACGCAATTAAATCATTTGTATTGTCTGGATATTTTTTATTAAACCACGTATTTTTACTTTTCATATAGTCTTCAAAATCTTTAACAAACTTATCATATTGCTTTAAAAAGTCTGTATCTTCAGATGCTTTTTCAAGCTTTTCTTGCGAAACTTTTTTTAGAAATTTAACAGGATTTTTTCCAACTCTTTCCCAAACATCTATATCTATTTCCTTAAATAACTTTAAGAAATTTGTGTTCCAAGACCACCATAAATTATTTGCTATAACTGATAATTTTTCAATCCTTTTTGGTAGCTGAGGATTTACTATTATCCTATTAAAAGTGTACATTTATTATTTCCTCCTTAGGTTTCTTATTTGCTTTTTTCCTTTGTCTAATTACTCTTATACCGTTTAATTATGCTACACGGCAAAACACACTGCTCCAATTTTTCTTAGTATATTTTATAAATAAACTTAAAATATGTCAATGGTTTTAGAAAAAATTTTCAGCAAAAGGGGACGGGCCTGTTTTGCTGAAAATTACTTTAAGTTCATTACATTTGCGTCTTTTTCTGTGTACTCTTCTGGTTTTAAGCCAACTCTAGTTCTCATTCTGTCCAAGGTTAATACCACAATAAGTCCTAGTACGCATCCTAATACTGTAAAAGTATTTGCTGTTGTAGTAAATCTTAGTAATGTTGATGCAGAAAATGTTATTAAAAATCTTAAAATATTTTCTAATAGGTTAAACGATGATGAGATTTTTGTACGCAATTTTGTTGTAGTAAAGTTATTTAAGTACTGCTTTATTAGTGGGTAAAATGGTCCTTTTACTATGTATTGCACTACAAATAGTAATAATATAACTATTACTTTTATAGCATAAGGTGCTCCCGAGCTACATACAATTCCAAGTATTAAAAACGAAAATACTAATGGTATTGCAAGTTTTCCTAAAGTTTTATTTCTATATTTTTTATGAAATCTTTGCTCATTTCTTGCTGATACTCCAGATATTAACCCCATTATTGCAAATATTATACCAAAGTATCCAGATGGTATTCCTACTTCTTGCATTATGCCACTTCTAAGCATCGTAATAGAAAGCAAAGTTCCCCATATTAGTGCTCCAAAAAAAAGCAAATATTTTAATCTTGGTGATTTGCTAAATAGTTTAAATGAATTTTTTAGGTCTATTAAATCTTCCTTAACACTACCTAAATCTATTTTTTTCCTTTCATCTATGTCTTTAAATTTTATAGCAAGATATACTGAAAATACTGACATTAGCAAGCACAAGCACATAGGTATATAGCCATTTATTGCAAATAATATTCCAGATAAAACAGATGAAATTGCATCTATATAGTAATAATATGATGTTCCTTTTCCCTCTATTCTAGCAAATAAAATACCTCTTTTTTCGTTTTTTTCCAATGAATCGTATAATATGTTGGACTCACAAATACCTTTTATTATAAAACCTATTGCTGATAATAGTTCGCCTAGAATTATGTACCAAAAGTTATTTCCTATTATATATGTGAGCATTGCAAGTGCTATAAATGAGTTTCCTATTATTAGGCTCATTCTTTTTCCTAATGAATTTATCATTACTGTAGCTGGAACTAAAAAAATTATTTTAAATATTGGATATGTAGATTCTGCTAAAAGAACATCTGCAGCACTTATTCCTTTAGTTTCTGTAAAGAATAAAAATATTATTGCATAATAGAATAATAAGTCCCACGAAAAAGTTTTATATCGTGTGTATAATTCCACATTAGTATTTTTTGCTTTTGTATCTTCCATACTTTATTCCCCTTTCTATCTTTTGTTTTTTATCGTAAAATACAGTTTACTATTTTAATAATTTAATAAAATATCATTTACATTAGTTACAGGTATTGCTCCCTCTTTTATAAGTTCATTTGTGCCATACGAACTGTCACTTGATATATTGCCCGGAATAGCATAAACTTCTCTTCCCTGGTCCAGTGCATAGTCTACGGTAATCATAGTGCCACTTTTCTTTTTGGCTTCTACTACCAAAACGCCATCTGAAAGTCCACTAATTATTCTATTTCTTTCTGGAAAATGATATTTTTCAGGTCTGCTTCCTAGTTGATATTCCGTTATAATTGCTCCACCATTTATTAGTATTTCTTTATATAATCTTGTATTTTCTGGTGGATATATTACATCTAGCCCTGCCCCCAAAACAGCTATTGTTTTACCCTTAGCATTTAAAGCACCTTGATGCGCATATGAATCTATTCCTCTTGCAAAGCCACTAATTACACAAATATTTGATGTAGCAAGTTCATACCCAAACTTATATGCATTTTCAGCACCATACTGGGTACAATTTCTGCAACCTATTATAGCTATTGCTCTTTGATTTAATAAATCTTCATTGCCAAGTAAATATAAAAGCTTTGGTGGATCGTATATGTTTCTTAATTTTTCTGGATATAAATTATCCTCTATTTTTATTGTTTTTATTTTATTTGTATTTATTTTTATGTGCATTGCAATCTCTCCTTTGGTTTTTGTATTTCTACAATTGGCTTTACTAGCATTTTCTGTATTAAGCCAATTATCTACTATTTTTGTTAAATTTCCTAAAAAGAAATTGCCCCCGAAATTATATTCTCTTTACTATAATTTTTTATTATTTTTTCTCTTATGTATATCATTATGTTTTCTTATACACATTTGTACTTACTTGTCAAAATTACTTTCTTGTATTGCTATTAACATTTTTCTTCTTGCATCTTAGTTGCTTTAACCACATTATTCATAAGCATTGCTATTGTCATAGGTCCAACTCCACCTGGTACTGGTGTTATATAAGATGCTTTTTTAGAAACATTTTCAAAGTCCACATCTCCAACTAGCTTGCCTTCTTCGTTTCGGTTTATTCCCACATCAATAACAACTGCATTTTCCTTTACCATATTTTCTTTAACAAATTTTGGTTTTCCAAGTGCTGCTATTAAAATATCTGCTTCTTTTGTGATTTCAGCTATATTTTTTGTTTTTGAATGGCATATTGTTACTGTAGCATTTTTATTAAGTAGACATTGAATTAAAGGTTTTCCCACAATATTACTTCTGCCTATAACAACTGCTCTTTTTCCCTCTATTTCAATGTTGTATTCTTCTAGCATTTTTATAACTCCATAAGGTGTGCAAGATATAAACGCATCTTCGCCTATTGCTAATTTTCCAATATTTATTGGGTTAAATCCGTCCACATCTTTTCTGTAATCTATTGTGTCAAATGCTTCTCTTATGTTTAAATGTTCTGGAATTGGACTTTGTAATAGTATTCCATACACGTCTTTTCTATTATTTAATTTTTTTATTAAGTCAATCAATTCTTCTTGTTTTATGTTGCTATCTAATAGAAATTCTTCAAATTCTATTCCTATTTCGTTACACGCTTTGCTTTTATTACGTACATAAACTTCTGATGCCTTATCATCTCCAACCATTATCACTGCAAGCTTTGGTATAATGCCATTTTCTCTTAAGTTATCTACTTCTAACTTTAGTTCTCCTCTTATTTTTTTTGCAAGTTCTTTTCCATTTATTAGTTCCATTTTATTTTGCTTCCTCCATAGTTTTTTGTGATAGTTTATTTATTGTTTACCTTATTTTGTTTTCGGAATTATTGTACCATATTATTTTTATTTTTTGAATGGGTTTTATGGAATTTTATAATTCAATTTTTTGTAAAAAATACCATTTTTCTACTCATTACGGTGTTATGCTATAAATGCTTTTACACATACTTTTCTATTTCAATTACTAAATTTCCTTTTTTTGTACTATTTAAGATTTCTCCAACCTTAAATCTTCCTTTTCCTCTTACTGTAATTAAGTCGTTAGTCTTAACCTCTTTAGCCCCTTTAATCACTAACTCGTGGTTAATAAATACTTTTTCTTCTTTAATTATTTCTGTAGCTTTTGCCCTTGAAGTTCTAATTGCTTCTGATACAATACTATCTATTCTCATTGATGGTACTATTACATTTATTTTTTCTGTTTTAGGCTCTTCTACTTTTAAATCTGATATCTTTACAGTTACAAATTCTGCTTTACTAAATCTAGTTAATTCTTTTAGTCCTTCTAAAACATACTTTTCTGCATCTTTTAGTACTATTATATCTGCCCCATCAAATCTAGTCAAAATGTCTCCAACCTTTTCTCGTTTAATTCCAATTTTTATAATACCACTTAAATAATTTCGGTGGGCATACATACCTTTTAATTCATTTGGTAAAATTATTCGTATTACTCCAAATACAGTATTATAGTCAAATCTATTCTGCTTAAAAATTTCTTCTAATTTTTCTGGATATATAACAATTACTGTTCTTTCTGCCATTTTATATCCACCCAAAGCTATATAATTAGTAAATTTTATATCATTTAAAACTTTTTCCAATAATTGTCTTTGCCTCATATCTAAAAAATCTGTATACTCAACAGAATTTCTTTTAGTTGTAAATTCTATTTTATCTAGCATTTTAGATACTAGTAGTTTATCTTCTTCATTTGTTATTTTATTTAGTATTTCTTGCTTGTTCAAGTTTCTATCTCCTTTTTATTTATTTTGCATAATAATTGTATCATATTATTTTTAATTTTTAAATGTATTTTTTCATTTTTAGTTACATAATATTGCATTATACCTTGAAAAACCTACTTGATTTGTAGTATAATATAGCTTGAACTTTATTTTAAAGGAGATCTGATATTATGAGTAAAATTTTGCAAAAAGTTTTATTACTTTTAGTAGCTTTTATTTTTGTATTTGGTATGACTACAAATATATTTGCTAGTGATGTAAAACCAAATGAAAATTCTAGTACTGAAACAAATGATGAAAATACTTCTACTACAGGAACTACTTCATTGGAACTTGTAGAGAACAATGTATGCACAATAACAGTGGATGACTTAGCAAAATTCGAAAAAAAGATTACAGCTTTTGACGAAACTGAAAAATCTGCGACATTAACTTTAAGCTTAACAAACCTAAAAACAGTAGAAGAAAGAAATATGGATGTTGAAATATTTCTTGTTATAGATAACTCAGAAAGTATGACTACTGCATATGTTGAAGACAAAACTAGAAAGCAAGCCGTTTTAGATTCTGCTAGTTCTCTTGTAGATAAGCTTTATAATAAAAATAGCGAGGTAAAAATCGGTGTAGTAGGCTTTTCTAGTTTAGATACTAGTGCTGGTGAAACAGAGGGAACTTTAAATGATGCCACTTTAGTTGCTGAATTAAGCAATAATCCTAGTGATGTAAAAAATGCTATTTCTAGCTTATCTGATTTAAAGGTTGGTCCTAGAACAAATATAGATGCCGGTGTAACAATAGCTAGAGACAATTTTACATCAACTGAAAATGTAAAAAGATACATTATTCTTTTAACAGACGGTGTGCCAAATAATGACATTAACGGACATTTTCTTGAATACTCTGACACAGTTTTATTAGGTACAAAGTCAAAGTTAGAGTCAATTGAAGCTAGCGGAATTAGTATTATTAGTGCAATGATTAACTTGAATGATACCGTTGAGCCAACCACTCAAAAAACATATAGAGAACTTGCTGAAACTGTTTTCGGAACAGAGGATAACCCTACAACGAGCAAATATTTCTATATAGATGATACTCAAATTGAGAATACTATTGTTAACGATATTTTTGGTAGCTTAGTAATAACAGCTGATAACACTTTGAGAAATATTACTGTTACAGATTATTTTCCACAAGAAATAATTGATAATTTTAATTTTGAATATGTGGCAACTCCTAATATAGGAGAAGTTTCTCAAACAGTTAACACAGAAAATAATTCTATCACTTGGAATATTGAATTATTAAGCGAAGGTGAAACTGCAACATTAAGTTACAAATTGACTTTAAAAGATGATTATGACAAAGATATAGTAGATGTTATTTTAAAAACTAACGACCACGTAGATATTTCTGGTGAAGACTCAAACGGCCCTGTAAATGAAAGTTCCGATGTTTCTCCTACAATTAGAGTAAATTACGAAGAACCTATTATAGTTCCTGAACCAGAGCCTGAGCCAGAACCTGAACCTGAAGAACCAGATAATACTGTTTCTCCAAAGCCTATACCACAAACAGGTGATATATTATTTGCTGGTTTTGTTGCAGTAGTTTCTGTATTAGCACTAATTAGCATTACTAGATATATTCATATAAAAAAATTGAATAAATAATGATGTATAAGAAAATAGCCATTGACAGTTGGCTATGCACAAAAAGCAGTCAAGTTTTATAGATTAGCTATATATTCAAAAAAATAGCCGAGCTTTATAGCTTGGCTGTTTTTTTGTCTAATTTTGGCATACGTTTTTTGCTACAAATTATAAAAAAACTGTTGACAAAACCTCCTAAATGAGGTAAAATAATACTTGCAGTTGCATTATGGTGGATGTAGCGCAGTTGGTTAGAGCGCCAGTTTGTGGCACTGGAGGCCGTGGGTTCGAGTCCCATCTTCCACCCCATAAATTTTATCCATCAAAATATTGTATGCTAAAGCAAAAATATATTGGGCTGTAGCCAAGTGGTAAGGCATTAGACTTTGACTCTAACATGCGCTAGTTCGAATCTAGCCAGCCCAACCATCTAGTGATAATACGAACAATATATATTACTTTATACGGTGGGTTTGCCGTAAATGTTAAGTTGTAAAGTATTATCAAAATAAAAAAGAAACCTAGTAGAAATACTAGGCTTTTATTTTCTTTATTATTTTTGATAAGTTGATTTATAACCAGCATTATAAGATGAATCTTTTTTCATTTCGTCTATACCACTATGTGCTAACCATACCCCAACTAATATTACTATTATTGTTATTGACCAAGCTAAAAATGGATGTTTTTGATATATACTATCTTTTCTTTTAAAATATGGTATCCACTTTTTATTTTCTTGATTATCATTATTGTTAAGCATAAAATTTTATCCCCCTTCCTTTGTGTACTATATTTTCATAATTATTTTATTGTAATTTTATAACCTGTATGGTCTTCATTTGTAAAAAGATAATTCACATAATCACATCCGTTTGTGAACACAAAAGTTGCAGTATGTATTCCATCAGTTAAATAAACAACTTCTCCATCCTCTACCTCTTCTACCGAAGCTTTAAAATTAACATTACTATCTTTAAACCATTCGCCACCTGCATTTTTTACATCTCTACCTAATGTATTAAAACTTGCTTGTGATAATATTCCTGTGCCACTACCATATACTTCACTTTCCATTGCTGCTAATTTTAACTCATAATATTCGGTGGAAGGCATAGAACCCCATTTAATTTTTACATCCTCAACACCTGCAATAATAAATATTCCGCCTATAATAACTATCGCTATAATAATTATTAAGATTATTAAGCTGATTCCATTTTCTTTTTTCATTAAAAAACACCTCTTACTTAGTAATATTGTCTAAATATAAATAACTAATCCCAAAGTTGAAGAAACAAATCCTGTGTATTAGGTTGCCATTGAATAGCCTGTCCGTCATAAATTACAGTTCCACTTATTAGTATTTCTTTACCTTCATACATAATTTTTATAGAGCCACTATACTCATTATCATTTTTCTTTACGAGAATCATATCTTCTAATACAGTAAAAGTAACTCCTTTCTGTCTCCACTCAGTTGTTATCCTTTCTTGAACCTCACTTGCAAGTAATTCTGTTGATATTTTGGTTTTATCATTAAATAAATTTGATAATAAAATAACTCCTACAACAATTATTACAATTATAATTATTAAATTTAGTAAAGCTACTCCTTTTTGTTTTTTCATATAAAACACCTCCTTATCTTTTGTAAAATCTTGTCGAATTTTAGTATATTATATCATTTCTTTTTTATTATCGGCAATATGTTTTTACAATATAATCAACTTGTTCACTTGATAACCTATTATTTATTTTTGCCAAACCTAAAAGTGATTTTATATTTTTCCACTTCATACTTTTACAATGTCCTTGAGCAGTTTCTTCTATATATTCTACAATTTCTTGAAATATATAAAAAGGTATATTAAAATCTTCATTTATCTTTTCCATTTTTCACAAAACCTTTCTTAATATAAATAATACTACACAAGTTGGCAACTGTCAACAACATAAAATCACTTTTTTGTTAATATTTCTAATATAGGAAATACTACAAAAAAGGAGATTTTGTATGGATTTATCACAAGCAGTTAGAATAAGAATTACAAATTTAATAGAAGAAAGAAATATAAATGTTTCAAAACTTTGTACAATGGCAGGAATATCAAGAGCAACATTATCAAAATTTTTATCAGGTCAGAGAAAATATTTAAGAATAGATATAATAGAATATATTTGTGAAGGTTTAAATATGAAACTAAAAGATTTTTTCAATGACCCTCTATTTGATAATATAGAAATAGAAGATTAAAAGATAGTACAAAAATTACATACTATCTTTTTTATTTTTTATAGAATTTATTGGCTGGCAGTTGTTCCAGAAGCCACAGGTTCTTTTTAAAGACGTTTTTATAATGCAAATAATATAAGTTCATATTTAAAATATTCCAAACCGCTTCTAGTTGCAATTATTTCTTTTTATGTCTTGAATAGTGGTCTGTTGGTAGTCCTAGTTCTCTCAACTCTTTTTGCGTGTATTCTTTCAATATGTAACCGCCGAATAGGTATGGGGAATTACTATTATGATTACAATGTGCTATTCTATGTCCTAAACTTACAGCACCGTGTCTATGAATACAATTACAAAAAGGACACCAAAACACATATTGCACACCATCTTTACTTCTAAAAACTTTTACTATTGGATATTCGTCCACAATTATTACCTCCTTAAAATTTTATTTTTCTATTTCTTCTTTTTTCTTTAGTTTTGGCAAGTCGTTTATAAATACAATATTTTGTAGTGGCTCGACAATTCCGCTCTTTTGGGTCTTGTCCTAAAGTATCACGAATTACTTGAAATGCACGAATTGAACCGTTAAGAGTTTGTTGTACTAAACTCACACACATTGCATTTTGTATTGTAAGTTCTTCTTCTGGTATTCCTAGTTTTCGCATATTATCTTTTAGCTTACACTCGTTTAATTCAAGCAACATAAGTTGTTCAAGCTGTTCTTTTATGAATTTCTTTTTTTGTCTTGCTTTTACACTTGCTTTTCCGCCTTTGCTCCCAATTTCTCGTGCTTTCTCCGTGCTTAAAGGTTTTAAGTTTTCAATATTATTTGCCATAAGATACCCCCCTAAAATTTTATATGTATAGTATGTATAAAATGTATATTTTTACTACTACCTTTTTATATTTTTTTTTATATATAATGCTAGTATAATTTTTATACATTTTATACAATTTCATTATTCTTTATCTTTAAAATCATAACCAGCAATAACATTTTGAACTGTTTTGCCTTTTACTGTTCCTTGTTTTTGCCAATAGTTATGCTCTTTTAGATATTTCATAAATTCGCCTTTGCTTAAAGATGGCAGATTATTTTTATCACACCACTGGCAATATTTATTGTGTGCGTCATTGCAAGAAACATTTTTTTTGCTGTCTTTTACAAGTTCTTGTTTGATAAATTTATCAATTTTGTCGTTTTTCTTTTCGTATTCAGCTGTTGCAATTTTAATTTCTTCTGGAGTAGTAAGACCTTCTTCACGAAAATTTTCTAAACCTTCCAAAAGCCAATTAAAAATACCAGAGATTTCATTTTCGACTTTTAGTTTGTCCTTTAATTCTTTGTCTTGTTTTTCGTCTTTAAAATGTCTATCAAAAGTGATAACATTTATACGTCCACTTTTAAAAACTGTATCGTCATTTATAATTGGCAAATGATTTGTATTTATAAATAACTTAAACATAGGGTAGAATTCAAACTCATTTTGATTTAAAAATCTTGCTACTATCTTATCTCTACCAGTTAATGTTTTAAGTAAAGCACTATCAATTACCATATCGTGTGATGGTTCGGAGATATTCAAAAACCTACAACCATTTAGCCTTGCTATATCACTACTTGCTTTTGATGCATCTTTCCACTTTTTTATTGCTAATGTTTCAGGAACTGCTGTCCTTCCATAATCTCCTAACATATATAATATAGTATCCATTAAAGTACCTTTACCATTTCTTGTTTTCTTTCCATAAAGTATAAAACATTTTTCAAGCAATGTTTCTGCTGTTAGTGTATATCCAAAAATCTTTTGCAAAAAGTCAATTTTGTTTTTATTATGACGCATTACTTCATTTATAAATTTTTTAAATTGTGGACACATAGCTTTTGGATTATACACTACATTACTAATTTTAGATAATAAGTCATCTGGATTATGGTTTGTAAATTTAAAAGTTCTTAAATTTAATGTTCCATTTTGACAGTTGAACAAGTCTTTATTTTTGTCAAAATCTGTTTGACTTATAAACATTTTACTTTGGCTATCTTCAAGTATCTTTTTTCGTGTGTTATAATTGCCTAAAGTTTTTATGTATTTTAAGTATGTATCTTTTTTATCTTCGTCTTTAATGTATGGAATATAAGTTAATAATGTTTTTGACAGTTCTTTTAATTTTTGTCTTGCTATCATTGCTCCTGCATCTTCTTTCCATACTTTACCATTAAAATAATACCATTGTTTAGCAGTTGTGTTATATCTTAATTGTGATTTAAACATATCTGCAAACAGTTCACTCATACCAATATCGTTATGAGAATATCTTTTTTCTGGCGTTAATTTTTTCAATTTTTCTAACATTATAAATTTTACACCATTTTTATAAAATTTTCCTTTACAAAGTACAATAGCCTTTTTTATAGTACTGTGTTTGTAATCTAATCTGTTCCATTTTTCCCTATAAAGTTTACTGCCACAAAAAAGTTTGTCTATCAACTCAATATCTTCTCCACAATAGAAAGCTAAAATATCACATAATGCCATATCTGCTGAACTATCATCATCACTATAATCAGAGATGTCGCCATCAAAATATAGTTTAGTAAACTTTTCAGCTTGTTCACTTTTATTAATAATTTCTATTATATCAGCACAAGCCATATCTAAAATATCACTATCTGCAATAACAGTGGTTTCTTTAATCTCTTTTTTCATATATTTGTCTAAAAATGTTAATAATTGTTCAGTACAGTCATTTATAGATTTATTTACAATTACATTTTCGGTAAAAGTAAAAAACCTATTTGTTAGACCACCAACATAACTTTCTATTTTATTGTGTGGATTTTTTTGATAGTATTTTTCGTTTAGTTTAGTTCCAGTTTCGTCTTTAGGAATTTTACTTATATCTACTTGCAAAAGAATATGTAAGCCTTTGCCACTAGGGCTTTTTTCTGCATAAGTATCAAAAAGAGATAATATATCTTTAGTAATAATATCTTCAAAATCTCTTTTGTCAATATCTATTCCACATAGACCTTCAGGAATTACCAAACCTATTCCATCAAAGCCATATTTTTCCTTTGTTGTCATTGCTTCGTCATAAGAACACCAAGTTTCTTGATATTCTTCGTTTACACCAGTAGGAGTATTTTGGTAAGATATAGGAACTTTTGTTAATTTTCCTTTTATATATTTATAATTCCAACAAAGCCATATTTGTTGTGATTTTAATTCTGCTATTGTAATTCTTTTAATAATTTTCATTTCCTTTCTTTCCTTTCTTTTAAAATTTGACCCCAAAAAAATCAGGTCTATGTAATCTCGTTCGCCACTGCAGAATCGACTTTCAAAAGATATACTAAGTAGTAAAACACTTGTTTTATTTTTTGCTTTTTGTATCTTCTTTCAAAAATTGTTCAAATTCTTGACGATTTTGTTCAATATATGCTTTTATTGCTAACACAGATATTGAACGTGCTATTTCATTTATTTGTTTTTGTGAAAATTCTATCATATATTGAACAATGCTCCTTTCCAAAAAAGTTGTAATTATATTTATTTGTTGCTGTTTAGCTTTTGCTCCGCTTTTCGTTGCCAAAATCTCTTTTGTGCATCTTTGTATTTATCTGGGTTTTGTCTTCTGTAATTTCTGTAATATTCTTTTTTAGCAGATTTCATTTCATTAGTTAATTCGTCATTTTTACCTTTCATAACAAAAACCTCCTTTTCAAAATATCCTGAAAAAATTATTTTATTTTATTTACTTTTATTAAGAATTGTGTTATACTAGTTTTAGCTGAATAAAATAAAAGATAATAAAATAATTTATTTGAGAACATTTTACAACTTGCTATAAAATCTGTAAATACTTATTTAAAAGGTTTTATCTTAATAAAAAAGTTATAGAATTTGGCTAAAAATTTATTTCAATGAATTGGAGGAGTAAAGCAATGAGTAAAGGAAAAAGAATACAAAAGAAAGATAAAGAAAGTGAAAAACAAGTTACAATTTTTTTAAATAGGTTTAACGAAGAATTTGACAAACTAGGAACTAATGCAAAAGTATTTGCACTGGAAACAGGAATTTCCCAAAGTGCTATATCACAATATAGAAATAGAACTATTAAGTCATTACCTAATATGAAAACAATAGAAAAGTTAGTTAGAAGTTTTTGCGTAAGTAGTAACTACCTTTTAGGAAAAAGTGACACACCAAATTATGAACACGAAGATATTATGAAAAAAATAGGTTTGTCAAAAAAAGCATATCAAATTTTGCAAAGTATAAAAGGTACAGAGTTGATGAATACTATAAATTATTTAATTGAACAAGAAGAAATAAATTTGATAGGTGGTTTTTCGCCTATTTACGATGGAAATGAAGACTATGATGAAGCACTCGAAAGAGCAATACAAGCTTATGAAGAAGAACTTGAAAGAATTGAAAATAATTGTTGTCCAATATTAAGTATGATACACAACTATTATTCTACAACAACAACAGAAGAAGAAATGTATATTGTAAATGGCGATTTGAAAAAAATAAGTGATTTCAAACACAAAATTGACAGATTTCTAGCAAATGGAAAAATATCTACAAACGATATTATAGAAGATACATTTTTAAAAGAAATTGAAAACGGACTAAAAAAATCAAAACAAAAATTAAAGAAAGGAAAGGAACGTAAAAAGTGAATGTTGTAATCTATGCTCGTTATAGTTCGCATAATCAAACGGAATGTTCTATTGAGGGACAATTAAAAGTTTGTTATGAATATGCAAAACAAAATAAATTAAATGTTATACACGAATATATAGACAGAGCACAAACTGGTACAAATGACAATAGAGAGCAATTTCAAAAGATGTTAGCTGATAGCGAAAGAAAATACTTTCAAGGGGTGTTAGTATATCAATTAGATAGATTCGGAAGAGGAGATGTAGTAGATGCAATAAATGAATACAAACTAAATAAAAATGGTGTAGAAGTAATTTCAGCAAAGGAAAATTTCACAAATGACCCAAGTGGAAATCTTATGAAAGGTGTAATACGAAGTATCAATAAGTATTATTCAGATGAATTATCAGTAAAGGTAAGAAGAGGTATGGACTTAAACGCAGATAAATGTTATTACAATGGTGGTAGTGTTCCATTAGGCTTAAAATTAAAAGTTGTAGAAGAATTAAATGGCTCATTTGGAAAAACAATTAAGAAAAAGAAATTTATACTAGATGAGGAAACCGCACCTATTGTAAGAAAAATATTTGAAATGTACAGTAGCGGAAGTACAATAGTAAAAATAAAAGAATATCTTGAAACAAAAGGCTTAAAATATTCAAATTGTAAAATTCGTACAATATTAGGAAACAAAAAATACATTGGAATATATACACATAGTGGAAGAGAGATAGTAGATGCAATTCCTCAAATTATTGACAATGAACTATTTGAGGATGTACAAAAGTTACTTGAAAAAAATAAACACTCACGTTCTCGATTAAAAACACAAACAGAATATATTTTGACAACAAAATTATATTGTGGAAATTGTAAGCGGTATGATGGTACGGTGTAAGTGGAACGTCTTGTAATGGAACTATACACAATTATTATTCTTGTAATAATTCACGCAAAAAGAAATGTCATAAACGAAATGTGCAAAAAGAATATATTGAAAATATTGTAATAGAAAGAGCAAGAAACATATTAACAGATAACCACATAAATATAATAGCAAATGCAATTTATGAATTAGCACAAAAAGAAATGAAAGACAATACAAATTTAAAAAGACTAACTAAAAGATTAAAAGAAAATGAACAACAAAAAAAGAATTTAATTGATAGTTTGAAAATGTGCAATGTTGATAGTGCAAGGCAAGCAATTTTTGAAGAAATGCAAAAAATGGAAGAAGAGCGAAAAGAAATAGAAAAAGAACTTATATTGGAAAATGTAAATAAAGTTGATATAACAGTTCCAGAAATAAAGTTCTTTTTAAAAGAAATGAGGAAGGGAAAAATTGATGATATAGAGTATTGCAAAATGTTAGTCAATGTGTTAATATACAAAGTGTATTTATATGATAATAATTTGATAATTATTTTTAACACACAAAATAAACCATATAAAGAAAAAATACCTCTAATTGAAGAATTAGAGGAAAAGTTGGGGGCTAGTTCGTATAAGGTTCGCTCAGCCCAGCCCAACCAACAAAAAAAGTTGCAATCTACTTTTTAGTAAATTGCAACTTTTATTTTATTCCTTAAACTTCTTGTGCCCATATAATTAGTCTTGCAGATGTATCGTCTGTACAGGTTGTTAATGAAATTTCTCTTCTTCCTTCTGTATCTCTGTTCATATATGATGAATCACTTGTATTCGTTTCATATTTTTTTGTAATTTCATATTCTACTCTTTCTCCGTCTACTCCAGTTATGTATATTTTATCTCCCTTTTCTAGTCTTTTATTGTTTGAGAAAAAGCTACCATCTCTGTAGTTGTGACCAGCTAGAACAGTATTTCCTGGTTTATTTAAGCTATCATTTCCAGGATAAAGCTTTACAATACCCACATTTAATGCATTTATACTACCTTGATAATCTGGAATTATTGGATATTCAACATCTGTTTTTGGTATTTCAATGTAACCGATTACATCATATCCCATATATGTAACTCCTGTTCCTGAATCATCGTCGCCATCATCATCAGTTGTTTGATTATCTTGATATAATGAGTTTAAGTCTACCGTTGGGCCTACATCGTTTAGTATTATATTGTTTTCTGGTTCTGGCTTTTCTGTCGTCTCATTTAGCATATCTTTAAATTCATCTACTGCATCGGTTGCAGCTTTTTTTATATAATATTTTCTATATACTCGTATTCCAAAAAATATAAGCAAACCTATTATTAAAATTATGACCAATATTAGGACAACTGTTAATGTTTTACTATACTTATTATTAAACATATTTTCTCCTCCTTTTTTTCATAACTATATATATTATACCACATTTATATAATATTTTCCATAGTTTTTTTATTTAACCTTAAAGTTTAATTGTTCTATTCTACTATTTTGTCTCCAAGCTTTTTTCCGGCTAAAATATGGAAGTGAATATGTTTAACTTCTTGTCCAGAATCTTCTCCACAGTTTGAGATTACTCTAAAACCTTTTTCTGCAAAGCCTTCTTGTTTTGCAATTTTATTTATAATTTGAAAAATGTATGCAATTAAATTGCTATCTTCTTCTGAAACATCTAGCAATGTTTCTATATGCTTTTTTGGTATAACCAATATATGAATTGGCGCAGCTGGGTTCACATCGTGAAATGCTATAACCTTATCGTCTTCGTATACTATTTTTGATGGTATTTCTTTATTTATTATTTTACAAAAAATACAATTATCCATTGTTTTATTCTCTCCTTTTTACAGTACTAATTTTCACAACCTTTTTCCGTTGTATCAGTACTTTTTTATACTATATTCTTTTGTTTATAATCTATTGTGGTCATTTTTGTTTGTTACTCTAAAATTGCCTTTATTCTTCTTACTCCTGCTGAGCTAGACTCTTCTTTTAGTATTTTGAAATGTCCTAATTCTCCTGTATGTGTTACGTGAGGGCCACCACAAATTTCCTTACTAAAATCTCCTATTGTATATACTTTTACTTTTTCTCCATATTTATTTTCAAATAGTCCCATTGCTCCAGATTTTTTTGCTTCTTCCAATGTCATTTCTTCGCAAGTTACTGGTAAATCTCTTTTTATTTGTTCGTTTACTATATCTTCTACTTGCTTTAATTGTTCTTTTGTCATTTTTTCTGGGTGAGAAAAGTCAAATCTTAATCTTTCTGTTGTAATGTTTGAACCTTTTTGTGTTGCGTGCTCTCCTAAAACTATTTGCAAAGCTTTATGAAGTAAGTGTGTAGCTGTATGGTAGCTAATAGTTTTTTCATTTTGTTCTGCTAGCCCACCTTTGAATTTTTGCTCACTGCCTAATCTTGATTTTGCCTGATGCTCTTTAAATAATTTATCGAACTCAGAGTTATCTATTGTAAAGCCTTGTTCTCTAGCTAAGTCTGCTGTAATTTCTGGTGGAAAACCATAAGTTTCATATAGTTTAAATATAGTTTGTCCATCTATTACTGTTTTATTTTCTGCTTTTGCTTTATTTATATATTTTTCAAATTCTTTTTCTCCGTGTGCAAGTGTTTTTGTAAACTTGTCCTTTTCTTCGATGATTACTTGCTTTATTGTATCTCTATTTTTTTCTAGTTCTGGATACATTTCTTTTAAAATGTCTATGTCTAGGTCTATTAAATTTCCAAGCTCATTTAAGTCTATTTGTAGTTTATTTAGGTGTCTAGACATTCTTCTTATTAACTTTCTTAAAACATATCCTCTATCTATGTTTGAAGGTCTTCCACCATCAGCTATAACCATCATACTTGCTCTTAGGTGTTCTGCTACTATTCTTCTGCTCTCTATGCTATCTGCTTTTGCAAGTTCTTTTAGCTTGTCCATTACTGGTGCAAAAAGTTCTGTATCAAAAGGTGTTTCTTTGCCTTGTAATAGCATTGTCATTCTTTCTAATCCCAAACCAGTATCAACATTGTGTTGTTTTAGTTTTGTGTATGTACCATCTTTTGACTTATAATACTCCATAAATACATTGTTCCAAATTTCAACATATTTGCCACAATCACAAGATGGCTGACAATTTGGTGAGCACGCTGGCTTTCCAGTATCGTAAAACATTTCTGTGTCTGGTCCACAAGGTCCTTCTTCTCCGGCTATCCACCAGTTATCATCTTTTCCATAATAATAGATTTTATCTTCTGGGATTCCTGCCTTTTTCCAACATTCTGCAGTGACAGTATCTCTTGGAGCATCTTCATCACCAGCAAAACAAGTAACAGATAGCTTTTCTACTGGAATTCCGAGTTCTTTTGTTAAAAACTCAAAACTCATAGCTATAGATTCTTCTTTAAAATAGTCACCTAATGACCAGTTGCCAAGCATTTCGAAGTATGTTAAGTGTCTATTATCTCCTACTTCATCTATGTCATTAGTACGCAAGCATTTTTGATAATCTGTAAGCCTTGTTCCCTCTGGATGTTTTTCTCCTAATAAATATGGTACCAATGGTTGCATACCAGCTGTTGTAAATAATACAGATGGATCATTTTCTGGTATTAGTGGTGCACTTGGTATTATTTTATGTCCGTGATTTTTAAAATAATTTAAGTATTTATTTCTTATTTCTATTGCCTTCATATATATTCCCCTATTCTTTGTTAAACTATTCTAATGTTTGCTATTAGACATAAAAATTATATTACATAATTTAACAAATTGCAATAGTTAGTGTGGACAAAAGAATAAGATAAGTTACTTTTGTCCACTCTAATTTTTCTTGTATTCTTCTTATGTATTGTCCTTAATTCCAAAAATAAATTTTACAATTCCTCTTAGGAATTTTGGAACTTTTTTTACAACTATAGTCATATTTATTCCCTCCTTAGCAATAAATAGTTTAAGAACATAGCCACATTAACCCTACTGCTACAACTATTATTCCTATTATAAATAACCATCCTGATAGTGGAAGTAATAACACTAAAAGCATACCCAAACCTAATCCTATTAAACAAACTGCTAATGTTTTTTTTAATATTTTACACATTTTCACATTATTACCTCCCATCATTTGTATATTATATTAGTTTTCTATTGTGTTTGTTACCATTTTATGTTAGTTTGCTTTGTATAATAGAATGAGTATTGCTATCTGGCTTGCTTCTAGTTTTGTAAGATTATCTGTTTGCTTTGCATAATAGAAAGAGTATTGTAAAATTGCTCATTTTGTGGTTTAATAGTAGTATTGGAGGAATTAGTTATGGAAAAAGATGTAGCAATAAAAATAATAGATATTTTAAAGCAAACTTATCCAGATGCCAAGTGTAGCCTTGATTTTAGCACTCCTTTCGAGATGTTAGTTGCAGTTATACTTTCGGCTCAGTGTACAGATGAAAGAGTTAATAAAACCACACCATCAATATTTTGTAAATATTCTACTCCAGAAGATTTTAACAATATGCCATTGGAAACACTAGAAGAACTTATACATCCTTGTGGTTTTTATAAAAATAAAGCCAAAAACATAAAACTTACTGCTAAGAAAATTGTAGAGGAATTTAATGGAAAAGTGCCAGATACTATGGATGAATTGTTATCTTTACCAGGAGTTGGAAGAAAAACGGCAAATGTAGTTATGCTAGAAGCTTTTAACAAGCCTCAAGGTATAGCAGTGGATACGCACGCAAAAAGATTATCTAATAGAATCGGCTTTTCTGCTGAGCAAACTCCTGAAAAGATTGAGCAAGACTTATTAAAGCTTTTTCCTTATGAGTACTTAAAAGATATCAATCATATTTTAATATATCACGGCAGAGCAATTTGTACTGCGCGCTCACCTAAATGTGATTCTTGCCCTATAAATTCATATTGTAAAAGCTTTAAAGCTAAAAATTTTAATTAAAATTATTTATTTGAGTTAAAATTTTAAACATACTGGCTTTCAACAATATCAAATTAAATGTTGATTTTCACTGTACAATGAAAAAGTTAAAATTTTTACATATTTTTTTAATTTCACCTCATAATATAAATTGTGGGGTGCTTTATTTTGATAAATATAAATTGTTCTTGTGATTGTAAATATCAAATTGATGGCAAATGTTATTTGCAAGATGTTAAATCTCAAAAAGTCACGGCTAATCCTTTAAATAAGGATTGTATTTATTACACCAAAAAATAATTGACAAACCTCTCTTTAAATTATATTATATGTATGTATTTTAAGGAGGGATTATTTTGAAAAATTATTTATTTAAAATAATATTATGCACTTTTTTAGTGCTAGTAGTTTTTTCTACTTTTGTTTTTGCAACTGATGAAAACATACCAGAAAATCAAGTTGTATCTACAAATGAAGAAGTCACTTCTCCATCTGAAGATGGCGAAATATTGGCCTCTTACGAAACTGATTACGACCTAGTTTATTCAGATATGTACTTGTTTGATAATAATGTAGAAATATCACAAGTTGTAGATGGAAATGTATTTGTTTATGCTGGAACCGTTAAAGTTACTGGTGCAATTAGTGGGAATCTTTTTGTTCTTGCTGAAAATTTAGATATTGATGAAGACGCAATAATTCAAGGAAGTGTATTTGCTTTTGCAAATGATATAACTATTTCAGGTATTGTTTCTGATGTGTACTCAATGAGTAATAACTTTAATTTGGAAGAAAAGGCTATAGTTAAAAGGAACATATATGTAATGTCTGGTGCTACAGATCTAACAGGGCAAGTTTCCAGAGATGCTTATATTTCTACAAAAAGCTTAAGTTTTGGTGAGGGTGCCAAAGAAGTAATAAAAGGTAATTTGAATTATAGCTCATATAACGAAGTAGAACTAGATGAAGGTATTGTTAAAGGTGAAGTAAAATTTTCTCAAATGAGTGGAAATAACCAAAGCATTGGTTCTATAATATTAGGCGTTATATCCAATATTATACTAGCATTGATATTTTCTGTTGCAATAGTGCTAATTTCTTTATGGATTGCTCCAAAATTTAAAGACAGAGCGAGCGAAATATTAGAAAAGAAAAATTTATCAGCATTTGGTTATGGATTACTTGTATTTTTCGGTGGAATAGTTGCTGCATTTATCTTGCTATTATTTACTTATGGCTTTGGTGCAAGTATTGGATTATTCTTAATAGCTATAGTAGTTATTGCATATATTGCATCTAGCACAGTATTTAGTATGTCCGTTGGGGCATTGATTGCTAAAAAAATCAAATCTGAAAAGATTGGCATTTATGTACTTTTTGCTTTATTAGTTGTACTAGCACTTAACTTAATTGAGTATATTCCTTACATAGGAACTCCAATAAAATTTATAGCATCAATGCTTGGACTAGGAATACTTTGCATAAATGCATATAAAAGAAAAGATTTAGTTACAGGCAAAGCAGAATAATGTCAGGCTTTGGTGTCATGTTTTGAGACAGGTCTAAAAGTGGCAGAGTTGTCAGGTTTGAGGACAGGTCTAAGCAAGACAAAAGTGTCGTACTTGGGAACATATATATTCTATAAGGAAAAAATCTACATTCTAACTAATAAACTTAGTTAGAATGTAGATTTTTTGTAATGTTATAGAGTATGTAATGATATAGTGATTACTCTTCCTTTAATTTTTCTACTGTTTCTTTATAATTCTCTGAACTAATTATGCTAGTTCCTGCCACAACAATATCACATCCTGCATTTTTCAATTCTTCTACATTATCCTCATTTATACCACCATCTGCCTCTATATCCACCTCAAGCCCATTTTTGTTTATATATTCTTTTAATGTCTTGATTTTTTCTATAGTTTCTGGTATTAGCTTTTGTCCACCTTTACCTGGTTCTACCGTCATAACAAGTACTGTATGAATAAAAGGAAGTATACTATATATTTTTTCCACCTCTGTATTTGGTTTAATGCTTACTCCCACTTTACAGTTATTTTTTTTTATATAATCTATCCACTCTTTTAACTCTTCCTCGTTATTGGCTGATTCATAATGAACAGTAATATTTCGTGGTTCAAATATCATATAGCTTTTTATGTACGACATAACATCCTTAACCATTAAATGTACATCTAATGGAATATTGGTTATTGTATTCAAATATTCTGTATATTCTGTCATAAGACTCGTTGTATTGTTTTCTACAAACTCACCATCCATAACATCTATATGAAAATAATCTATACCTGATGTTTCTAAATTATAAAATGTTTTAATACAATTTTCTTTCTTCACACTTAAAATTGAAGCTGAAACTTCCATCTTTTTTCCTCCTTTTGGCATTTTTGGCACTTTGGTGCCTATCACAAAAGTGCCATTTGGCACTTTTGGGGACAGGCTTGTTTAATATTGTCGTCTTTAGACCTGTCACCAAGCCCGACAGCTAAAGCTCACAAAATCTCTCATACCTATCTTTTGAAATTTTTCCTTCTTGTACAGCCCTTTTTATGCCACAGTTTTCTTCTTTTTTATGGCTACAGTCTGCATATTCGCAATCTGCTAAATATGGTCTAAACTCAATAAAGTATTTTGCTAAATCGCTTTTTTCTATTTCACTTATATCAAATGTTGAAAAGCCAGGAGTATCTGCTATGTATGAGTTTTCTCCTATTTTATACAGTAACACTTGCGTTGTAGTATTTTTTCCTCTTTTATTTTTACTACTAATGTTTCCCTCTTCTGCGATTTGTTTTCCTAATATAGAATTGATTAAAGTAGATTTTCCCACTCCTGAATTTCCGGAAAATGCTGTTATGTTGTTTTGCAAATATTTTTTTATTTGGTCTACTCCCACATTATTTTTAGCATCTGTTTTTATTACTGTGTATCCTATTTTACTATATAAGTTGTATATATATTCTATTTTTTCTTCATCTTCTAAGTCTATTTTGTTTAAGCATATAATTGGTTTTATGTCCATATATTCTGCATATACTAGTTGTTTATCTAATAATAATAAGTCTGGTTTTGGAAGTTTCATAGATACTACTAAAATTATTTGTGTTAAGTTTGCCATTTTAGGTCTTTTTATGTAATTTTTTCTTTCTAGTATTTTTTCTATTACTCCAACTTTTTTATTTTCGTCTGTTATATCTACCTCTACTAAGTCTCCTGCTACGGGGCTTATTTCTCCTGCTTTAAATTTTCCTCTTGCATTGCAGTTATATACTATATTATTTGTTTCTACTTTGTATAAGTCAGATATGTTGCTTGTAACTATTCCTTTTTGCACTGATTCCCTCCTAATTGTTTATTTCTAAACATTTCCTATACATTATATCATATAAGGGAATAATTTCAAGCACGATATTTGGGTTTTGAGTTACAGATATTTTGGGTTTGAGTTACTGTGTTATTAAAAGATTTCATTTAACTTTTCACTTGATACTTCTTTATTAAAGCTATATTGTTCTATGTTATGTCATTATTACGCGACAAAAAACTTGGGATAATAACTAATATATTATTCTCCCAAGTTTTATTTTCTCCTATTTTAGTCTATATTTAATACAGGATTTTCAGAGTTTAAGTTTAATGTTCTATCAGTGCCTTTCTTTACACCATCAATAAATACTTTAATAGTTATTGTTCCTTTTCCAGATACCGGTACAGTGATATTAGTTGCATCTTTTCTTTGAGTCTCTTTATAAACAACTTCATCATTTACTCTAACCTCTAGTTCGACTGTTGGGTTTATCTCAGTACCTGTTTCATCTACGTCTATTACACCACCTGTTAGCGATTTTAAATTTATATTTACAGTCCCCTCTTTTATTTCTTGTATTTTATTTACCGTAAGTGTTACTTCTGTTCCCTCGTCTACTGTTGTGCCTACGTCTAAACTTTGTTTTAATACAACGCCATCATCTTTACTTGTGTCTTCTTCATATACTATATCCACTTCAAAACCTAAATCTGTTAGTGTTTTCTTTGCATCTGCTTCTTTATCACCAACAACGTGTTCCATTGTTATTTGTTTTATTCCTGTACTTACATATATTGTAACTGTTTCACCTGCATTGACTTTTTCGTCTGCTTCTGGGTCTTGTCTAATTACATATCCTGCTTGAACTTTGCTATTTGCCTCTTCTACAACTTTTACTTCAAATTCTTCTGCTTTAACTTCTTGCTCTGCCTCTTCTCTTGTCTTTCCCACAACATCAGGTACAATCTTTATATTTTCCCCTTTGCTAATTACAATTTTAACTGTTGAACCATCTTTTACTAGGTATCCGTCTACAAATTGTGGTTCTTGTGAAATTACTTTGCCAGCCTCTACATCTGAACTAAATTCTTCTGTAACTTCTAGTTGTAACCCTGCATTTGTTGCAGCCTGCTCTGCCTCTGCTTTTGTCATATTTACAAAATTTGGTAAGTTTACATCATCTACTCTTCCCCAATTTAATATAGCCTGTGTTCCAAAGAAGCCTATTACTGGTATTAGTATTATTAAAAGAATTATAAGTATATATTTTACTGCTTTATGCTTTGCAAAAAACTCACCTAATTTGCCTTTTTTCTTTTTTTCGTTATCTGCTTCTTTAGAGCTTTCTCTATTATTTGTTTCTACATCTTTTATAGTATCTATTCTTTGTGTATATGCCATTTCATTTGAAGATGTATGTACAAAGTCTCCATCTGGGTTTTTAAGTGCCATATTCAAATCTTTTAACATTTCTGTAGCCGATTGATAACGTAAGTTCACGTCTTTTTCCATTGCTTTCATTATTATTTTATTAACTGAATATGGTATTGATGGGTTTAGTTTTATTGGTTCCACTGGTTTTTCTTGCATATGTTTTAAAGCAATTGATACTGGTGTATCTGCATCGAATGGTACTCTGCCTGTTAACATTTCATACATTACGACACCTAGCGAATATAAATCTGATTTTGCGTCAGTATATCCACCTCTTGCGTGTTCAGGTGAGAAATAATGTACAGAGCCTATTGTTGTTCCAAATGCTGTTATTGTTGAATTAGATACAGCTTTTGCAATTCCAAAGTCTGTAACTTTAGCAATTCCATCCTCTGTAATTATTATATTGTGTGGCTTTATATCTCTATGTATTATATTATTTTTATGTGCCACCTCTAAAGCTGATGCAATTTGTATTGCAATATTTAGCGACCATTTCCAAGGAAGTACGCCATCTTCATCTATTATTTGTTTTAATGTTTTTCCTTGTATTAGTTCCATTACAATATAATAAATGTTGTCTTGATGTCCTACATCATAGATTGATACAATGTTTTGATGAGCTAAACTTGCTGCTGATTGTGCTTCTGTGTTAAATCTTCTTATAAATTCCTCATCAGTTGTAAATTCTTCTCTTAGTACTTTTATAGCTACATATCTTTTTAATACTTGGTCTTGAGCCTTATATACTGTAGCCATACCTCCCTTACCAATTATCTCTAGTATTTCATACCTATTCCCTATTATTTTTCCCTCTAGGTTCATAAAAAATCTTCTCCTCTTAATTTATTATAATAACAGTAATATTGTCATATCCACCTGCTGAATTTGCTTCATTTACTAAATTATTAGTTGCTGTATTTATATCTTGTTTTACTAATTCATATATTCTTTTTTCTTCTACCATATTCGTTAAACCATCTGAACACATTATAAATATATCACCTTTTTCAAAGTTTCTTGCTCTTAAATCTGGTTCAACATATGGTGTACAGCCTAGTGCTCTTGTTAGCATATTCTTTTTTGGATGTACTTTTGCCTCTTCTCTAGTAATTTTTTTATCTTCAACTAATTGTTGTACATAGCTATGATCCTTTGTCAGCTTTCGTATAACATCTTTTCTTATTCTATATATTCTGCTGTCTCCTATGTGACCAATATATGCTTTATTATTATATATTAAGCAAATTTCTAAAGTAGTACCCATACCCTCTAATTCTTGTACTTCTTTTGATTTTTCGTATACTACCATATTAGCATATTCTACGGCATCTCCTATAAGTTTTAATATTTCTTCTTTTTGACTAAAATTATTACTAAAGTTATTTTCTATATATTTTCTTGCAGAGTCTACAGCAAGTTTGCTTGCTACTTCTCCACCTTTATATCCACCCATTCCATCAGCTAATATATATAGCTTAGGTATGGAATTTTCTTCGGAAGTGTAGTAATAGTCTTGGTTTATTTCTCTAACTTTTCCTATGTCTGTTTTAGCAAAAACCATAATTAAACCTAACCTTTCATTTATTCTTCTTTTAAGCTTTTTCGTCTTAATTGTCCACACGCTGCATCTATATCCGACCCTAGTTCTCTTCTTATTGTTGCTACAATGCCATTTTTATTTAAAAAATCTCTAAATTTTATAATATTTTCATTCGTACTTTTTACATAATTTCCATTTTCTATTTTATTTATCGGAATTAAGTTTACGTGGCATAACATACCTTTAAGTAATTTTACCAATTCTTTTGCATCATCCAAATTATCATTATTATCCTTTGCTAAAGCATATTCAAATGAAATTCTTTTATTGGTCTTGTTTATATAATATTTGCACGCTTCCATTAGTTCTTTTATATTATACCTATTATTTATTGGCATCATACTACTACGTTTTTCATCATTAGTAGCGTGAAGCGATATTGACAATGTGCATTGCAATTCTTCATCTGCAAATTTATATATCATAGGTACTAGTCCACTTGATGAAATGCTTATATGTCTTGCTCCTATGTTTAGTCCCTTTTGGTTATTTATTATTTTTATTGCTTTCATTACATTATCGTAATTGTCAAATGGTTCGCCTATTCCCATAAATACTATATTTGATATTTTATCTCCAATATCCTGCTCTACTGCTAAGACTTGTTCCACAATTTCTCCACAAGTTAGGCTTCTTATGAATTTTATTCCTGTAGAAGCACAGAATTTGCACCCCATTTTGCAACCTATTTGTGAAGATACGCATATTGTTTTTCCGTGGTGATATTCCATCAAAACACTTTCTATTGCATTTCCGTCTAATACATCAAATAAGTATTTTTTTGTTCCATCTGAAGCTTCTTGTTTTTTTAGAATTTTGAAATTGCACATTGTATATTCTTTTTTTAGTTTTTCTCTAAGCTCTATAGATAAATTTGTCATTTCATCAAATTCTTTTACTTTATCTACATATATCCATTTAAAAATTTGCTCTGCCCTATATTTCTTTTCTCCCAAAGCAAGAAGTTCATTTTGTAATTCATCTAAATTATATTCTTTTATATTTTTCACTGTAATTTTTATACCTCTTTTATGATGTTTCCTAACTTATATCACATTTTGCATTGTTTTTCAATAGGTTTTTTATCCTACTTTATTTTCGTCAATTGAAAAAGTAAATTCTATTCAATAAAAAACAAATATAAATTAATACTAAATTAACAGTTATTGTAAGATT